>NZ_JBHYZV010000007.1:0-137119 GCF_042753905.1 Streptomyces sp. NPDC059248
ACCCCATCCCCCGGGGGACCCCGGGACCCGGACCCCCACCCCCCCACCCCTTCCATCCGCCTCACCTTCCATCCGCCGACGGAAAGCCCCCGCCTTCGGGAACAGGAACGACGCGAGGAGAAAGCCGTGCCGCAGGAAACCGCCCCCGGCGAACCCGACCCCATGCGCGCGACCGCTTCGGACGCCGCTTCGGACGCCGACCCCGGCCCCGGGGGACGTACCGGAGTCTGGCTGGTCGGAGCGCGCGGTTCGGTGGCGACGACGGCCGTCGCGGGCTGTGCCGCGGTCGCCGCCGGACTGCGCCCGCCGACCGGCATGGTCACCGAGACCGAGCCGTTCGCCGCGGCCGGACTGCCCGACCTCCGGTCCCTCGTCTTCGGCGGCCACGACACCGCCTGCGCCCCGCTGCCCAAACGGGCCGAGGAACTCACCGCCGCGGGCGTTCTGCCGCCCGGTCTGGCCCGCGCGGTCCACGCCGACCTGGCCGCCGCGGACGCCGACATCAGGCCCGGCGGGCCCCAGGCCGGGGACACCCGTACCGACGAGGAACTGATCACGGCCTTCGCCGCCGACATCGCCGGCTTCCGGGAACGGCACGGGCTCGCCCGCGTCGTCGTGGTCAACGTCTCCAGTACCGAGCCCCTGCCCGAGCCGGGCGCCACCCGGCTCGCCCCCTCGTCCCTCTACGCCGCAGCCGCGATCCGCGCCGACTGCCCCTTCGTGAACTTCACCCCCTCCACCGGGATCCGTACGCCCGGTCTCCAGGCAGCCGCCGCGGCCCGTGTCCTTCCTCACGCGGGCCGCGACGGCAAAACCGGCCAGACCCTGCTCCGCTCCGTGCTGGCGCCCATGTTCGTCCAGCGCGCCCTGACCGTCCGGGCCTGGTCGGGCACGAACCTCCTGGGCGGCGGGGACGGCGCGGCGCTCGCCGACCCGGCCGCCGCCGCGGCGAAGAACGCGGGCAAGGAACGCGTACTCGCCGATGTCCTGGGCACCGCCCCCGAAGGCACGGTGCACATCGACGACGTCCCGGCGCTCGGCGACTGGAAGACGGCGTGGGACCACATCGCCTTCGAGGGCTTCCTGGGCTCCCGGATGATCCTCCAGACCATCTGGCAGGGCTGCGACTCGGCGCTCGCCGCGCCTCTCGTCCTCGACCTCGCGCGTCTGGTGGCACGTGCCCATGAGCGGGGCATCGGGGGCCCGCTGCCCGAACTCGGCTTCTACTTCAAGGACCCGGACGGCGGCTCGTCGTCGCTCTCCGACCAGTTCACGGAGCTGCTGTCGTTCGCGGACCGGCTGCGGGACCCCCGATGAGCCCCACGACGCTCCTGGGCCGGGTGACACGCTTCGAATCGCCGGGGTTCCTCGGCAGGCTCGGCGGCCGGGCCGTCGCGTCCCCGCGTGACCGGGGCGCCGGGGCGGCCGTCTCCGTAACCGGGTTCGTCCGCCGCCTGGCACGGTCCCTCGGGCTCCCGGGACTCCCGGGGCCCGCGCCGACCGCCGAAGCGGGGCCCGGCCCCGTATCGACGGCCGATCAGGGGTCCGCCGAATACCCGGCGGTCGTACGCCCGGCGACCGGTGGGGACACGGACGTCCCGGACGGGCCCGGGCCGCGCCGAGTGGTCCCCGCCCCGGAGTCCGGGGCGGGCCGCGAACCGGCCGGCCAGGAGACGCGTACGCCACGGCCGGACGAGCCCGGTCCTGGGCACCGGTCCACCGCCCCGGCGATCCCCGGGCAGCGCCGGGGCGCCACCCCGCTCCCGCCGGACGCCCGGCGCGGCGACGGACCGTTCCCGCCGGGCGGGCCCGATGGTCGTCGGCCGTCGCGGGACGCCTCGGTCCCCGGGCCCTCCGCCGCCGCCCGGAACACTCCCGGCCCGGCCGGCCGTTCCGGAGCCGAGCGGTCCGCCGACCCGACCGGGTCGACGCCTCCCGCGCCCCCCGCCGCCGACGGCCCGCCCGGCAATCGGCCACCCCGGTCCGCCGACGGTGTCGCCACCGTCGACCGCGGGCCCGGGGGGCTCTATGCTCCCGCCCACGGTCGGCGGTGCCACGCCCCCGACCGTGCGGCGGGTGGCCCGGTCCCGGGGGTGCGGTCGGCGCACTCCCGGGGCGCGCGGGCCCCCGTCGGCGACCGGGCGCGCGCCTGGGCCGAGTTGCTCCGGATCTCCGCCGCCCTCTCCGTCCCCGGTGACGCGCTCGCGGGCGCGGCGGCCCGGGGCCTGCGCCCCGCACGCGGGACGCTGCTCGCCATCGGGGCATCGGTCTGCCTGTACGAGGCGGGCATGGCGCTCAACGACTGGGCGGACCGCGACGAGGACGCCGCCGAACGCCCCCACCGCCCGATCCCGTCCGGCCGCATCAGCCCCGCCGCCGCGCTCGGCGCCGCCACCGCCCTCACCGCGACCGGCCTGGCCCTGGCGGCCCGCGCGGGCCGTCCCGCCGGAGCGGTGGCCACGGTGCTGGCCGCGACGGTCTGGTCGTACGACCTCCACTGGAAACACACCCGATTCGGCCCCGCGGCCATGGCCGCGGCCCGCGCGCTGGACCTCCTCCTGGGCGCGACCGCCACCGCGCCGCGCCGCCCGGGTACCGGCGACCGGGCCGTGCCCGGCCCCTCCGCCCCCGCCGGTACGCGCCCGCCGGCCGGGCGGCACTCCCGGCCGGCATCCGCCCGTGTACCCGTGGCCTTCGAAGCCTCCGGCGCCCTCCCCGTCCTGCGCGCCGCCGCCGTGCTCGGGGCGCATACGTACGCCGTCACCGCCGTGTCGCGGCACGAGGTGCACGGCGGTTCGGTACGCGCCCCGCTCGGCGCGCTCGCCGCCGTCGCGGTCATCGCGGCAGCCGCCGTACGGGAGGGGCGGCCGGTGCCGACCGCGCTCGCCGCGGCGTACGCCCGTACCGCCGTGGTGCCGTACGCGCATGCCGCACTCAACCCGTCGCCCCCGCTGACCGAACGGGCCGTCGGCGGCGGCATCCGGGCCGTGATCCCCCTCCAGGCCCTGCTCGCCGCCCGCGCGGGCCACCCGGCCGGCACGGTGACGGGCCTCGCGCTGACGGGCCTGATCCCGATGGCCCGCGCCCTCGCCCGGCGGGTGAGCCCGACATGACGGACACGCGCCGCCGCCCCTCGGGGTCCGCCCCGGTCCGGGACGGCGCCCCGACCCCGCCCGGGTCCGGCGGTACGGCACGGGCAACACGCGGCTCCCATCGGCTCGGGGAGCGACATTTTCCCGTCCGGCCCCCGGCCATGACGCCCCCGCCCCACGGCCCCCGGGCCGACCGCCCCCACCCCGCCCGGAACCGGCTCCGCATGGAAGGTGCGCCCCGATGAACCGGCTGAACCTCGGATACGGCACCAACGGACTGACCGACCTCAGACTCTCCGACGCCCTCGCGCTCCTCGCCGACCTCGGCTACGACGGCGTCGGACTGACGCTCGACCATATGCATCTCGACCCGCTCGCCCCCGATCTCGCCGTACGGACCAAGGAGACCGCCGCCCTGCTCGACCGGTACGGGCTCGAAGTCGCCGTGGAGACCGGGGCGCGTTACGTCCTCGACCCGCGCCGCAAGCACGGCCCGTCCCTCCTCGACCCCGACCCCGGGGGACGGGCCGCCAGGTCGGCCCTGCTGGTCACCGCCGTCCGGGTCGCCGCCGACCTCGGCGCGCGGGCCGTGCACTGCTTCAGCGGCGTCACCCCGGCCGGTACCGACCCCGACACCGCCTGGCGCCGGTTCGCCGACGCCCTCGCGCCCGTGCTCGAAGCCGCCGACGCCGCCGGGATCGCCCTCGCCGTGGAACCCGAGCCCGGCCATCTCCTCGCCACCCTCGCCGACTTCCACCGGCTGCGCGGACTCCTCGGCGACCCGGAACCGCTGGGGCTGACCCTCGACATCGGGCACTGCCAGTGCCTGGAGGAGGCGAGCCCCGCCGACTGCGTACGGGCGGCCGCGCCCTGGCTCCGCCATGTACAGATCGAGGACATGCGCCGGGGCGTCCACGAGCATCTGCCCTTCGGCGCCGGGGAGATCGACTTCCCGCCGGTCCTGGCCGCGCTCGCCGACACCGGCTACGACGGCCTGACCGTCGTCGAACTGCCCCGCCACTCCCACGCGGGCCCCGACATGGCCCGCGCCGCCATCGAGTTCCTCCGCCCGCCGGCGAACGGAGCCACCACGTGCTGACCTCCCGCCGGGACCTCGAAGCGGCCCTCGACACCGAAGCCCGCGACTGGTTCACCACGGCCGTCGCCCAGGCCGCCCGCGCCTCCGCGTCCCCCGCCTCCCCCGCCGGAGGAACGGCCCCCGCCGGAGGAACGGCCCCCTGGGAGTCGGCCTTCTGCTCCGCCGGGCGGCGGCTCGGCGCGGCCCACGCCGACTCCGGTCGCGTACACCTCCTCGTCGAAGCCGGCGCCGACCCCGGCACCCTCACCCGGCTGTACCACCGGGGCACCGCGGCCGAACGCCGCGCCGTGCTGCTCGCGCTGCCCCATCTCGACCGGCTCGCGGACGGGCCCGCCGACGTCCTGCCCCTCGTCGAGGACGCCCTGCGGACCAATGACACCCGGCTCGTCGCCGCCGCCGTCGGGCCGTACGCCGCCGCCCGTCTCGACCCGCACACCTGGCGGCACGCCGTCCTGAAGTGCCTCTTCACCGGCGTACCGCTGACCGCCGTCCACGGGCTCGCCGACCGCGCCCGCGGCGACGCCGAACTCGCCCGGATGCTCACCGACTACGCCGCCGAGCGCACCGCCGCGGGCCGCCCCGTACCCCCCGACCTGACGCACGCCCTCACCCTCACCGGCGCGCCGCACCAGGAGGTCTGACCCCATGCGCATCTTCGACCCCCACATCCATATGACCTCCCGCACCACCGACGACTACGAGGCGATGTACGACGCCGGGGTCCGCGCCCTGGTCGAGCCCGCGTTCTGGCTGGGCCAGCCCCGTACCTCGCCCGCCACGTTCTACGACTACTTCGACGCGCTGCTCGGCTGGGAGCCGTACCGCGCCGCCCAGTACGGCATCGCCCACCACTGCGCCATCGCCCTCAACCCCAAGGAGGCCAACGACCCCCGCTGCCTCCCCGTCCTCGACGAACTGCCCCGCTACCTCGCCAAGGACGGCGTCGTCGCCGTCGGCGAGATCGGCTACGACTCGATGACCCCCGCCGAGGACGAGGCCCTCGCCGCCCAGCTCCGGCTCGCCGCCGAGCACGGGCTGCCCGCCCTCGTCCACACCCCGCACCGCGACAAGCTCACCGGACTGCGCCGCACCGTCGACGTCGTCCGCGAGTCGGATCTGCCGCCCGACCGGGTCCTTCTCGACCACCTCAACGAGACCACCGTGGAACCGGCGCTCGACAGCGGCTGCTGGCTCGGGTTCTCCGTCTACCCCGACACCAAGATGGACGAGGACCGCATGGTGGCCATCCTCACCACGTACGGAACCGACCGCGTACTGGTCAACTCCGCCGCCGACTGGGGCAGGAGCGATCCGCTGAAGACCCGCCGCGTCGGCGAGGCCATGCTCGCCGCCGGATTCTCCGCGGCCGACGTCGACCAGGTGCTCTGGCACAACCCCGTCGCCTTCTACGGCCTCAGCGGCAGACTCCAGCTCGACGTGCCCGCCCCCGACTCCGCCCACGCCCTCCACGAGGGGAACTCCGTCCTGCGCGGCGGGGAATGAGCCGGGGAGGACGACGACGATGCGCTTCCGCCACCCCGACGGCTCCACCGTCCACCTCTCCTACTGCACCAACGTCCATCCCGCCGAAACCCTCGAAGGCGTCGTCGCCCAGCTCCGCAACGACTGCGAACCCGTCCGCCGGCGCCTCGGCCGCGACCGCCTCGGCATCGGGCTCTGGCTCGCCAGGGCCGCCGCCCGCGCCCTGATCACCGACCCCGCCGCCCTCCGCGCCCTGCGTGCCGAACTCGACCGCCGGGGCCTGGAGGTCGTCACCCTCAACGGCTTCCCCTACGAGGGCTTCGGCGCCGACGAGGTCAAGTACAAGGTCTACCGGCCCGACTGGACCGAACCCGACCGCCTCGCCCACACCACCGACCTCGCCCGCCTCCTCGCCGCCCTCCTCCCCGACGACGTCACCGAGGGCACCATCTCCACCCTGCCCCTCGCCTGGCGCACCGGCTTCGACGCCACCGCCGCCGCCACCGCCCACCAGGCCCTGACCACCCTCGCCGAACGCCTCGACGCCCTCGCCGAACTCACCGGCAAATCGATCAGGATCGCCCTCGAACCCGAGCCCGGCTGCGTCGTGGAGACCACCGCCGACGCCATCGCCCCGCTCGCCGCCGTCGGCTCCCCCCGGATCGGTCTCTGCGTGGACACCTGCCATCTCGCGACCTCCTTCGAGGACCCGGCCACCGCCCTCACGGCCGTCACCGCCGCCGGGATCACCGTCCCCAAGGCCCAGCTCTCCGCCGCCCTCCACGCCGACGAACCCCGTCTGCCGGCCGTACGGGACGCCCTCGCCGCCTTCGCCGAGCCCCGGTTCCTCCACCAGACCCGTACCCGCACCCCCGACGGCCTCCTCGGCACCGACGACCTCGGCGAGGCCGTACGCCCCGGCGGCCCACTCCCCGACGACCGGCCCTGGCGCTCGCACTTCCACGTACCCCTGCACGCCCCACCCGCACCCCCGCTCACCTCCACCCTCCCCGTCCTCCGCGACACCCTCACCCACCTGGTGGGCACACCCCCGCTCACCCACCACCTGGAGGTGGAGACCTACACCTGGCAGGCGCTCCCCGCCGAGTCGCGCCCCCGGACCCGCGCCCAGCTCGCCGACGGCATCGCCGCCGAACTCACCCTCGCCCGCGACCTCCTCACCGACCTCGGCCTGAAGGAACTCCCGTGACGCCCGTGACGCCTCCGACGCCCGCGACTCCCGGGACACCCATGACGCTACCCACCCCCCTCCTGGTCGTGGACGTCGTCGGGCTCACCCCCCGCCTCCTCGACCACATGCCCCGGCTGCGGGCCCTCGGCGAGACCGGGTCCCGGGCCCCGCTGTCGACCGTGCTGCCCGCCGTGACCTGCGCCGCGCAGTCCACCTTCCTCACCGGAACGCTCCCCGCCGAACACGGCATCGTCGGCAACGGCTGGTACTTCCGCGAACTCGGCGACGTCCTGCTGTGGCGGCAGCACAACGGCCTGGTCTCCGGCGACAAGCTCTGGGACGCGGCCCGCCGCGCCCACCCCGGCTACACCGTCGCCAACATCTGCTGGTGGTACGCGATGGGCGCCGACACCGACATCACGGTCACCCCGCGCCCCGTCTACTACGCCGACGGCCGCAAGGAACCCGACTGCTACACCCGGCCCCCCGCCCTCCACGATGAGCTGACCTCGAAGTTCGGCACCTTCCCCCTCTTCCACTTCTGGGGCCCCGGCGCCGATCTGGTCTCCAGCCGGTGGATCGTCGACGCCACCCGGCACATCCTCCGAACCCGCCGCCCCGACCTGGCCCTCTGCTATCTCCCGCACCTCGACTACGACCTCCAGCGGTACGGCCCCGAAGACCCCCGCTCCCACCGGGCCGCCGCCGAACTCGACACCGTGATCGCCCCGCTCCTCGCCGACGCCCGCCGCGAGGGCCGGACCGTGGTCGTCCTGTCCGAGTACGGCATCACCCCGGTGTCCCGGCCCGTCGACATCAACCGCGCCCTGCGCCGCGCCGGGTTCCTGGAGGTCCACACCCAGGACGGCATGGAGTACCTCGACCCGATGGCCTCCCGCGCCTTCGCCGTCGCCGACCACCAGATCGCCCATGTGTACGTGAAGCGCCCCGAGGACCTTCCGGCGGTACGGGAGGTACTGGAGGGCCTGCGGGGAGTCGACGAGCTGCTCGACGACGAGGGCAAGAAGGAGTACGGGCTGGACCACCCCCGCTCCGGCGAGCTGGTCGCCGTCGCCGAACCCGACGCCTGGTTCACGTACTACTACTGGCTGGACGACGCCCGCGCCCCCGACTTCGCGCAGCTCGTCGAGATCCACCGCAAACCCGGCTACGACCCGGTCGAGCTGTTCATGGACCCGCACGACCCGTACGTACGCCTCAAGGCGGCGGGCGCGATCGCCCGCAAGAAGCTCGGTATGCGCTACCGGCTCGCGGTCGTCCCGCTCGACCCGTCCCCGATCCGCGGCAGCCACGGCCGCCTCCCCGCGAGCGA
Organism: Streptomyces sp. NPDC059248; assembly: GCF_042753905.1. Taxonomy (NCBI): domain Bacteria; kingdom Bacillati; phylum Actinomycetota; class Actinomycetes; order Kitasatosporales; family Streptomycetaceae; genus Streptomyces; species Streptomyces sp. NPDC059248. The sequence continues at coordinate 8,199 of NZ_JBHYZV010000007.1, forward strand.
CGACGAAGGTCCGCTCCTCCTGTGCTCCACCCCCCGCGCCGTCGACGGCCCCGTGGCGGCCACCGACGTGAAGTCCCTCCTGCTGCGCCTCGCCGGACTCGGCGACGCGGCCCCCCGAGAAAGCGAGTAGCCATGTCCCTCTTCAGATCCTCGCCGTCCCCGTCCCAGGACGAGTCGCTGCGCCGCGCCCTGGGTGTCCAGCGCCGCCGCTTCCTGACCACGTGTACGGCGGTGGGCGCCGCTGCCGTGGCCGCACCCGTCTTCGGCGCGTCGCCCGCCCTGGCCCACGGCCGCGACCGGGACGACGACCACGGCCACGGGCACGGCCACGGCCATGACCGCAAGGCGCTCGTCCCGGCCGACAAGCGGGGCCTGATCCTCTACACCGTGCGTGACGCCATCGGCCGAGACCCCGGCACCACCGATCTGCCGTCCGGCTTCCGCGAGGTCTTCCGCCAGCTGGCGAGGTACGGCTACCGCCAGGTCGAGTTCGCGGGCTACGGCCAGCACGCCAACGCCCCCGGCGGCGCGAACCTCGACTCCGTCGCCGGCGCCCGCCTGCTCCGCTCCTGGCTCGACGACTACGATCTGCGGGCCCAGGGCAGCCATGGCTTCATCCCCGGCTCCTGGCCGCTGACCACCCCCGACCTCGACCGCTTCAAGCAGGCCCTGGAGGTCGCGAACATCCTCGGCATGGACCACATGGGCACCGGCGGCGACCCCACCTGGGGCTCCACCAAGGCCGAGTGGGACCAGGCCGCCGACAAGTGGAACGCGCTCGGCGCGATCGCCCGCCGCGCGGGCGTCAAGCTCTACACCCACAACCACGACACGGCGTACGACTTCCTCCTGGACGGCGGCCCCCTCGACGCCCAGGGCCGCCCCACCCGCAGCTCGGGCATCCGCAAGCTGGAGTACTTCCTCAAGCGGACCGACCCGAAGAACGTCTATCTGGAGATGGACGTCTTCTGGGCGCATGTGGCCCAGTACAAGTTCCACACCTTCACCGCCCACGACGGCACCCCCGTCCGCCGCGTCTTCGACCCGGCGGCGCTGGTCGCCCGCCAGAACAAGCGCTACCCCCTGTTCCACGCCAAGGACGGTGTGGTGAACACCGCCAGCGGCATGGGCTACGACATGGTCCCCTTCGGCACCGGGGACATCGACTACCGCCGGTTCTTCTCCCGGGTGGGGGAGCGGAACTTCCACAACCCGATGGTCGAACAGGACAACGCCCCGAACGGGTCGGTTCCCGGCCAGTCCATGGAGTACGCCCACACCGGCTACCGAAACCTCGCGGCCCTCCGCCGCCGCTGATGCCTCCCGCGTTACGCCCCGGTGACCCCGGGTGGCCTCCCGGACACCTGCTGCCCCAGTCGGGAGGCCACCCACGACCGGCCGGATCGCGCCTGTACCCGTTGACGGGACCGCCACTACGTTCCGTGGCAACAGCAACTTTCCGAGACGGGGGAAGCACATGCGTGCGTTCTCGGTGACACTCAGGTCACTCCTGCCCATCATCCTCGCGACCGGCGGCCTGACCGCCGCGGCGGCGGCTCCGGCGAGCGCCGGACCGGCCCAGACGTGTTACGGCGGCTCCGTGTCGTACGCCAGCTCCCACAGCCCGGACTCCGGCTACCAGGAGTGGCCGGCCAACTACGCCACGACGGGCCCGAACTGCGCCGATATCAATGTGCGTCCCACTCAGGGAGTCAGCGTCCGGACCTGCTGGATCAATGCGGGCACATGCAACGGCTGGACATGGATCCCCGCGAACAGCTGGACCGAGGTCGCCTACGGCGTCCCCGACGGCACCCACTACTACCTTCAGTTCTCGGCACCCAGCAGTGGCCGGGTAGCCGACTGACCCACCCGCGGCAGGGCTCCCGACCGCCTGCCGGGACCCCGCCGCGATCACGGGGCGTAACGCCCCGTACCGCCTCCGTCCGCACCCCTCCCGCCGGGCCCGCGAAACCGCCCCGCACCCCACTGACCACGGGAAACGTGGTCGATACGCACGTCAAACCCCTGGTATTGTTGTCCATGTCGCCGAGGGGGTCACCCCGAGGCGGTCACCTGGGTCCGGGTGGCGGAATGGCAGACGCGCTAGCTTGAGGTGCTAGTGCCCTTTAACGGGCGTGGGGGTTCAAGTCCCCCCTCGGACACTTGAGGTTTTTCTCGGAACTCCCAGTACGGCTCCGTCCGTGCTGGGAGTTCTTTTTGCGTTCGGGATCCTCCGTGGTGGTGGGCGGGCTCAGTCCGCCTCGGTGAGGGCGGTGGCGAGCAGCGGGCCGATACGGGCCAGGGGGCCGGGGTGCAGGAGGTGGAAGTGCTGTGCGGGGACACCGTGGGCGTGCACGGTTCCGTTCACATGGCGCTGCCATTGCCGGGGTGTGTGGGCGGGGTCGGTGGGGTGTCCGGGGATGCCGTGTTCCGCGGTGAACAGCAGCAGATCGCCGTCGAAGACACGAGGGGTGAACCGGCTGCTCAGATCGAGGTTGTTGCGGACGACGCTCAGCAGCGGGGAGGCCTGCGGGTCCTCCAGGAGCTGTTCGGGCAGGCCGGTGCGGCGCAGTGCGGCGATCAGCGTGTCGGTGCCCGCGGCGGTGTGGGGTGTTTCCTCGGTGGCGGTGGCCGGTGCGGATCCGGCCCCCGGACCGCCGCCGGTGTCGTCCAGGAGCAGTCGCAGCCACTCCTGCTCGCTCAGTTCTGCCAGGTGGGTGAGGATGCGGCGGTTGTCGGGGTAGGCGTCGAGCACGGCGAGTACGCCGACCCGGTCCCCCCGGGCCTGTAGCCGCGTCGCCATGGCGTGGGCGACCAGGCCGCCGAAGGACCAGCCCAGTAGGTGGTACGGGCCGGAGGGCCGGACGGCCCGGATGCGCCGGACGTAGTCGGCGGCCATCTCCTCCACGCCGGCGGGCAGCGCCCCGGTGGGTGCGGTGAGCCCGTCGGCCTGCAGGGCGTAGACGGGCCGGGCCGGGCCGAGATGGCGGAGCAGGCCGGCGTAGGCACCGCCGAGGCCGCTGCCGGGGTGGACGCAGAACAGTGGGGGTGCGTGGCCGTCGACGCGGAGCGGCAGCAGCGGATCGAGGCGGTCCCGCGCGGTGGGGGCTTCGGAGGTCTCCCGGCTCGCCGGATCCTCCCGCCGGCCCCGGCCCCGTCCCTGCGCCGGTACGGCATGGTCGAGCTGCTTGGCGAGCCGGGCCACGGTGGGTGCCTCGAACAGTGTGCGGATGGGCAGTTCGGTCCCGAAGACCTCGCGGACGCGGGCCAGGAGCCGGGCGGCGAGCAGGGAGTGTCCGCCGAGCTGGAAGAAGTCGGCGTCGGCGGGGACGCCGTCGATACCGAGGACCTCGCCGAACAGCGCGGCCAGTCGTGCCTCGCGCGTGTCCTGCCCCGGTCGTGGTCCCGCGGAGGTGGACCGGGGCCCGGGGGCGGGAAGGGCGTTGCGGTTCAACTTGCCGCTGGCGTGCAGCGGCAGCGTGTCGAGGACGACGAGATCGGCGGGCACCATGGGTTCCGGCAGGGTGAGCGCCAGCCGCCGGCGTGCGTCGGCGACGTGGATGCCGGGGTGCGGTGCGCCGCCCGCCGGGCGTTCGGTGACGTAGCCGACGAGCCGTTCGCCGATCACCTTGGCGGCGGCCTGCGCGATCCCGGGCAGGGCCCGCAGCGCGGTCTCGACCTCGCCCAGTTCGATCCTGACACCGCGCAGTTTGACCTGGTCGTCGGTGCGGCCGAGATACTCGACGCTGCCGTCCGGCAGCCATCGGGCCAGGTCGCCCGTGCGGTACATCCGGCAGCCCGACGCGCCGAAGAGATGGGCGAACGGGTCGGCGGGGAACCGGTCGGCGGTCAGCTCCGGGCGGGCGTGGTAGCCGGTGGCCAGCTGAGCGCCCGCGAGATACAGCTCGCCGGGCACTCCCGGCGCGCAGGGCTGCAACGCGGAGTCGAGGACGTACAGCCGTGTGTTCCATACGGGCCTGCCGATGGGCACCGGACCGGTGGCACCCGGCACGCACCGGTGGTGGGTGACGTCGACGGCGGCTTCGGTGGGCCCGTACAGATTGTGCAGCGCCGCCTGCGGCAGCAGCGCGTGGAACCGTTCGGCTGTCCCGCGGGCCAGCGCCTCCCCGCTGCTGAAGAGCTGCCGCAGGCCCTCGCAGCCGGCGGCGTCGGGTTCGGCGAGGAACGCGTCGAGCACCGACGGCACGAAGTGCGCCGTCGTGATGCCCTGTTCACGGATGACACGGGCCAGGTAGCCCGGGTCCCGGTGGCCCGCGGGCCGGGCAAGGACGAGGACGGCACCGCTGATCAGCGGCCAGAACAGCTCCCACACGGACACATCGAAGCCGATGGAGGTCTTGTGCAGGACCCGGTCCCGGTCGGTGAGGCGATAAGTGTCCTGCATCCACAGCAGACGGTTGACGATCGCACGGTGCGGGACCAGGACGCCCTTGGGGCGGCCGGTGGAGCCCGAGGTGTAGATGAGGTACGCCGGATCCTCCGGCCGCGCGGCGGCGTCCGCCGCCGCGACCATCGCGGCCTCGCCCGGATCCGCGGCCGTCGGCCCGGAGCCCGCGCCCGGCGGCGCGGGCGCGTCCGCCGCCGGACCGCCGTCGCGGGGAGAACCGGTGGCCGCGCGGCCGTCGATCAGCAGCCGGGGCACCCGGTCCGACCCGGTGAGGGCCGGGGCCGCCCCGACATCCGGCCGGGTGACGAGCAGCACCGGTGCCGCGTCGGTCAGCATCCGTCCCAGCCGTTCGGCCGGCTGCTCGGGATCCAGTGGCAGATAGGCGGCCCCGGTGGCGAGCACGGCCAGCAGGGCGACCACCAGGTCCGGACAGCGCGGCAGCGCGACGGCGACGCACGCTCCCGGCCGGGCCCCGCGATCCCGGAGCAGGCCGGCCAGCCGGTCCGCTGCGGCGCGCAACTCCGCGTAGGTCATCCGCTGCCCGCCCTCGTCCGCGATCACGGCGACACGGTCGGGGCTGCGCCCGGCCTGGGCGGCGAGAAGGTCCGCGAGGGTGAGGTCGGGCACCGCGCGGGCCGTGTCGTTCCATTCGACGAGCACGCGACGGCGTTCCGGCGCGGACAGCATGTCGGCGCCGCCCACGGTGCGTTCGGGGGACGAGAGGTCGCAGAAGGCGTCCAGCAGCCGCATGAAGCGTGCGCGGTGCCCGGCGAGACCGGACTGGGTGTAGGGCCCGGCGGGGGCGTTGAAATCGATCCGGAGGCCCGTGCCGTCCGTCCTGTCGTACGCCACGACGTTCAGTTCGTCGATGATGCCGTTGGACAGGTTGCGGGCGGTGACCGGGTGCCCGGCGAACGTGAAGTCGTATCCGAAGGACATGACATTGACCTGCGCGCTCATGAAGTCGCGTCCCGCGTCCGGCAGCCGCAGGTCCCGGGCGACGTCGACACAGCGGTAGCGCTGGTGGCGCAGAGCCTGCCGGGCCTCGCGGGAGACCTGCCGCAGCAGATCGCGCACGCGGGTATCCGCCGACACGCGCAGGCGCAGGGGCACGATGTTGGCGAGCATGCCGGGAACCGCGCGCAGTTCGGCGTCGGTGCGGGCGGTGACCGGCAGGCCGATGACGACATCGGGCGCGCCGGTATGCCGGTGGGTGTACGCCGCTGTCGCCGCCAGCAGCATGACCGACCAGTGCACCCCGGCGGTCCTCGCCGCTGTACGCAGCCGTTCCGCCTCCTCGTCGTCGAGGTGCACGGTCTCCCGCAGGGAGGCGGGCGGGAAGGCGGCCCGGGTGTCGGCGGCGAGTCGCGCCGGTTCGGGGCAGTGCGCGAAGCGCTCGGCCCAGTGGGCGCGGTCGGCGGTGTGTTCCGGCGAGGAATGGTAAGCCGTATCGCGTTCGATCAGCCGCCGCAGCGATCCGAAGGGGGACTCCGGCGGAGTGATCCCTTCGACGAGCGCCGTGTACAGTTCGGCAATTCGCCGCATCACCAGCGCGCCGCCCGCCGCGTCGATGACGATATGGTGAAAGCCCTGATACAGCGCCGATCGATTCGGTGCCAGGGTGAACAGTGCATAGGAGAACAGCGGCTCCCGCTCAAGGTCTATCGGCCGCCGCAGATCGTCACGCATCCAGCTTTCCGCGGCCCCCCGAGGGTCCGGCTCACCACTGACGTCGAACACGGGGAATTCCCAGTCCCGTGCCGTATCGAGCGTCTGCCACGGCACCCCGGCCCGCGATCCGAAACGCACATTGAGCGGTTCGGCCTCCGCCACGGCCCTCCGGAGCGCGGCCTCGAGCAGCTCGATCCGCACCGGACCGCCGATCTCCAGATACTCGGCGATACGGAAAGCGGATTCGTGCCCGGATCTGGCCTGGCTGAACCAGATTTCACGCTGGCCCGACGCCAGGGGCAGACGGGCGTCACCATCGCCGGACCGGGGGAGTGGATCGGACAGCAAGCTTCCCCCTGGGAAGTGACGATTCGAAAATAAATACGAACTAAGGCGCACGGAATGCCGGTTCAGGCCGATGAAGCTTTCCCAGCATAACGGAACCGGCAGTATTATGAATTCGCCTCGATCGGCAACTGCCGGCTCCGTTGAAGCCAGTGGGAGAACAGCTGTCCGCCTCACGGCACCGACGCGTGGTGTCGGAGGGCCGGGGCCCGTACGCCGGTACCGAGGGCGCCGTGGACGCCGAGGACACGGGCGTCACGGTGTACGCGGGTCGGCCTCCCGTACGGCGTGGAGGTGGATCAGGACGTCGAAGGCGCGGCCGAGCGCCAGGTCGAACAGGGGGTAGCCGTCGTCGAACCCCGTACCGATGGAGCGGGTCGGTCGGGCGGTGTCCAGCCAGCGGCGGGCGGTGGGCGCGGCGGCCCGCAGATCGGCGTAGAAGTCGCGGTGGCGGACCCGGTCCAGGGTGTGCTCATTGGTGCCGGGGGCGGCGGCGCCGACGGTGAACTTCTTCCAGTCCCCGCCGATGGCGGTGTCCTTGGAGAGGAAGGAGCCCCGGTCGAAGGTCATCCCGATGGGGAGATAGCGCCGGCCCAGCGCGTCACGGAGGAAGGACCCCTGGGTCTTGGGGTACATCGAGGCGGTTCCGGCGATCAGGCCGAGGTGGTCGTTGTGCGCGGACACCAGCACCTTGTGGCCGGTGCGCCGCTGCCACCACAGGATGTTCCGGGCCATGGCCCGGTCACGAATGCGCTGGAAGTCGGGTATGCCGGCGGGGTCGTTCAGATCCAGGGTCAGGAACTCGGTGGTCTCCGCGACCGAGCGGGCGTTCTGTACGGCCCAGTCGTGGGCGTCCCGGTCCCGGCCGCCCGCCGCGCTGATCAGATCGAGGGCGCCGCGGGCCCGTCCCGCGAGGCGCCGGCGCTCGTCGAGCGGCCTGCCGAGATAGGCGAAGACGTCGTCGATGGGGCGCAGCCCGGTGTACAGCTCGTCGATACGCGATGCCAGCGCCGGGTGGTGCCGGTGGACGTAGCCGGTGATCCGGCCGAAGAAGGCGTCGTCGATGGCGGGGCCGCCGAGGTCGTTGCCGACGAAGTGGACGGTACGGGTGGGGTGGCGGCGGTTGTGGTCGCGCATCCACTCGATGAGGTGCACGAACTCCTCACGGTCCCAGGGGGTACCAGTGAGGGTCTCCTCGGCGATCTGCCGGGCGTCGCCCTCACCGGTCCTGAGGTAGTCGTCGATCCGCAGTCCGGCGGGCCAGCTGAACTCCAGCGAGAAGGCACGGAATCCCTTCTCCCGGACGAGGTGGCGGAAGAGCCGCTCCTTCATGGTGAAGAACTCGTGGGAGCCATGGGTGGCCTCGCCCAGGCCGACGACCTCGGCACCGCCGATCATCGCGCCAAGGGCCCGGAGATCGGTGCTCGTCCCGCCGGGTGCGGTGGAGCGCAGCGGGTGGGCGATCCGGTCCAGCGCGCGGACGACGGGGTCCCGGTCCCGGCTGGTGGTCCCCGCCGTCCCGGCCGTGACCGGGGCCGCTTGGGCCACCCCGGGGGCGACGGCCGCTCCTGCCGCAATCGCCGCCGTGCCGAGCAGTGCCCTGCGGCCGATGTTCCGATGGTGCTGCCTGGTCATACCGGTGAACTCCTCTTGGGTTCGGTTGGTCTCCGGCGAGGGGGGAGGTCAGGAGGCGCAGACGGTGTTCCGCGCGGGCAGGGTGCCGTTCAGCAGGTAGTGGTCGACGGTCCGCCGGACACAGTCGTTGGGGTAGGAGAGATAGACGGTGTGGCTCCGGGCGGGGACCGTCACCAGCTTCGAGCCGCGCATCGCCCGGTGCATCCGGAGCCCCGACTCATAGGTGGTACGGGTGTCCCCCGTCGCCTGGATCTGCAGCGCCGGCACCTTGTTGTCGATCTTCGTGGGCTTCTCGCGGGACCTTTCCTTCCAGAAGGCGCAGGGGAGCGGCGCGTTCGTCACGGGGCCGAAGACGGGCTGCGACTTCCGGGACCGTTCGACCGCCCGCCAGTAGTACTCGGGGTCGCGCGGCATGACGGCGTCGGCGCAGAGCACTCCGAGCTGGGCGGCGTAGTCGGCGGCCCGTCCCGATCCCCGGGGGTCGAATATCGCGTCGAGGAACTCCTTCAGGGGCCGGGGTGCCGTGACCGGCTTCCCGGCGGCGGCGTCCAGCAGGGCGCGCAGCGCGGTCGCGACATCGGCGTTCCCGATGTCGTCGGTGATGAGGCCGAAGAGGACCAGGGGCAGATCGTGCTGGGTGACGCGGTGTCCGCCGATCCGGACCGGCTCGGTCCCGGCGTGCCGGATCAGCCCCTCGACGGTGGCGCGCACTTCCGGGGCGCTGGTCCCGAGACCGTACTCCCGGTGGCGCGGCGCGGCCCATCCTGCGAAGTCGTCGAGGGCCTTCTCGTTGGCGGGTCCCATCTTCCGCACCATCTCGAAGCTGTGGTAGTCGTCGGGTCCCGCGGCGCTGTCGAGGACCAGCCGGTCGACACGGTGGGGGAACATCTGGGCGTAGACCGCGCCCAGGACCGTGCCGTAGGACTGGCCGAACCACGAGGTCTTCCGCTCGCCGAGCGCGCTGCGGACGATATCCACGTCCCGGGCGATATTGCGGGTCGAGAGATGCGGCAGTACGTCGGAGTGCTTGCTCCAGCACTTGCGGGCGTCCTCGCGGGAGAGCCGTACGGACTCGTCGAATCCGGCCCGGTCCGGGCCCGGCGCGTGCAGCCACATGCCGCGGGTCAGCCCGCAGTCCACCGGGGTGCTCTCGCCGAGCCCCCTGGTGTCCATGCCGATCACGTCGTACGCCGCCGCTACCCGCGGCGTCATCGTCGCTTTGATCTCGGCGGGGAAGGAGAGCCCCCGCCCCCCGGGGCCGCCGGGATTGCTCTGGAGGATGCCGCGCCGCTTCTCCGGGTCCGTCGCCGCGATACGCGATATCGCGATGGTGAGGGTGCGGCCCTCCGGCTTGCCGTAGTCGAGCGGAACGGTGATACGGGCGCACTCGGTTCCCGTACCGGCGAGTTTCGGATCGTCGCACCCGGTCCATGTGACGGACTGTTTCCGGAAGCGTTCGAGACCGTCCCCGCCGGTGGCGGGGGAGGCGACCGCGGTGTGCCCCGCGGTCGTCATCACCGTGGCGAGCGCAAGGGCCAGGGCGGTTCCAGACGTGAGCTTCTGCATGGCCCTCACGCTAGGAATTCCCGGATCCGCTTCCCACGGTGCCAGCTCCCCTCTTCCTCCGGGAGCCGGCTACACCACGGGACCTCACATCACGTCAGTCGGCGCATCCGGCCGTGCCGGAAGCGGCTCAGAGCCGTACGACGAGCTTTCCGGTATGCGTGCCTTCCTCCATGTCGCGGTGGGCGTCCCTGATCCGGTCCAGTGGGTAGACATGGACGGGTCCGGTGGAGAACTCGCCGGCGGCGATACGGTCCAGATAGCGCTGGAGCACTTCGGGCGGCAGCCCGGCCGACTCCCCGCCGTACGCGGACAGCCGCACCCCGCGGGGCAGATACGCGATCGGGTAGAAGTCGCGGACCGTCCACTGGTTGGAGAGCATGCCGGTGAAACAGACGGTGCCCTGGTCACGGGTGGCGGCCAGGGTGTCGGGGAGGGTGGGGGTGCCGACCAGTTCGAGCCCGGCGTCCACGCCCTCCGGGTAGATCTCGCGGACCAGCGGCGCGACCGTACCGTTGTCGACCAGCGGATGGTCCACACCATGGTCGGCCAGTACCCGTACCCGGTCCGGATTGCGGGTCGTGGCGGCCACGGTCGCCCCGATATCACGTGCGAGCGCGGCCGTCGCCAGCCCGAGAGCGGAGGTCCCGCCGCGGATCAGCAGCGACCGGCCCGCGTCCAGGGCGAGGCCGATGGTGAGCGAGCCGTACGCGGTCTGGAGGGTTTCGGGCAATGCGCCCAGCGTCTCCCAGGGCAGCTCCGATGTGAAGGGAATGACCTGGGAGCGGGGTACGACGGTGTACTCGGCATAGCCGCCGTCGAAGGTGCGGCCCATGCCGCCCATCATGGTCACCACCTGCTGACCCGGTGCCAGCACCCCGTCCGGATCGGCGTCGACCGTCCCGGTCGCCTCGATACCCGGAACCCGGGGAAAGGTCACCCCGTCGGCGAGACCGAGGCGGGTGTGCAGCTCGGACCGGTTCAGCCCGAACGCCTCCACTTTGATCCGCACCCACCCCGGCTCCGGCTCGGGAATCGGGAGCGCCTTCAGCTTCAGATGGTCCACCGGCCCCGGTTCGTCCAGGACGACGGCGCGCATGGTCTTCTCCACAGGGCCTCCTCGTGATCGCCTGCCGGGCCATCGTGTCCCACCCCGGTACGAACCCGCCGAAGCGGCGTCACCACCACCCCGGATCCGGCACCAATGGCGGCATACGGACACCGCTTCCGGCCGCCCGCGCCCTTCGCCGCCCCGGCCATGAGAGTCCGGCGCCCACGGGCCGCCCACTCGTCACCCGATCCCGAAGCGGCGGCTCGCGGGGGTTGACGTCCGGAGCGCCTTCGGATGTCCTGCTGCGATGTCCCACCTTCGTATCCAGCAGCCGGACGGCGACGCCGCCCTGGCGGACTGGCGGCACGTTCACAACACGGTCGTCCCCACCCACCCGCTCTCCCCGGACGAGGTACGGGAACGCGCCCGGCGCCATCATCTGGAGGTCGCGTACCTCGGCGACGTGCTCGTAGGCTCCAGCACGGTGCGACCCCCGGCCGACGGGACACGGACGGCCACGGTGATCGCCCGTGTCCTCGTCGCCCACCGCGGCCGGGGATTCGGCGAGGCGCTCTACGCCCGAGGGGTCGACCGCGCGCGCCGGCTGGGTGCCGTGGTCATCGAGACCGTTGTGCTGTCCTCCAACGGGGACGGCCTGCGGTTCGCGCGGAAGCACGGGTTCGTGGAGACCGAGTGGTATCTGCTCCCCGGCGAAACCGTCCCCTGGATCGATCTGCGGCTGGCCTGACCCCGTCCGTCACCCGGTGGCGCAGGACGGGCAGGAGGAGGGCCCGCTCTCGATACAGACGTTGTCGACGACCGGGCCGTTGGGCGCGGTGGGGCCCGTGGTGCTGACGAAGGCGATGGTCGTGGTGGCGGCGCCGGCCACGAAGGTGAACCGGCGGTTCACATAACCCATGGCGGCGTAGGTCTTGCCGGTGACGTCGAAGGAGAAGTCCTGGACGTTCTGGCCGTCGACGAGGACCCTGCCCGTCTTCACGGCGGGGTCGGCGCCGGTGGGGTTTCCGGCGAGGGCGTAGGTGACCGTGTACGTTCCGCCGGGGGTCGTGGTGAAGGTCTGGCTCACGGCGCCGGTGCCGTTGAGGTCGACGGACTGGTCGCCCTCGGCGGCCTGCCAGGTACCGGCGCCGATGAGGTCGACCGCGCCGAGGGTCACGGACCAGGGGCCGATGTCCTGGCCGGGAAAGTACGGGGTGAAGAGCCCGGCGGGGGCCGTGGGGTATTCGAAGCTGCCGTCGTGGAAGCGGCTGACGGGAGGCGGCGCTGCCGACGCGCCGGAACCGGCGACACCGAGCAACAGGGCGATCGCGGCCGTGGTGGCGGCGGAAACACGTAAGGAGAACATGCGGCTCCCTGGGAGAGGCGAACGGGGTGGCCGGGCTCCCCTGTGCCGGGCCGGAGGCTTCTCCGGGCGGGAGCCGGTGCCCCAGGCTACGGCCGCCGCACCGCCCGGGTGCAGATGTGGTGAGCCGTCCCGGGCGGCGCCAATGGGCGCTGAACGGCGCTCGGTTCACCCCTACGCCCCTGGGCGCCGCCCCCGGTCCGCCACCCCGGTACGGGTCTCCGTACCGGGGCCTCACCGCCGCTCCCGGAAGGGCCGGACAGTCAGACGGTCTCGGCGGTACGGGACAGGGCTCGCAGGCGCAGCCCCGCAGGGCCCAGGATCGCGCCGGAAGTCGGGCGTACGGCGGCGGAGTCGACGGCCTGCATCCGCCAGCGGGCCACGATGCTCGCCAGGGCCATGATGATCTCGTTGGTCGCGAAGGTGTCGCCCATGCACTTACGGGGGCCCGCGCCGAACGGGAACATCTCGTGCCGGACGTTCTTGCGGACCGGGCCGAGCCCCCGGCCCTCCCAACGGGACGGGTCGAAGCGCCGGGGGTCCGGGTACAGATCGGCGGACTGGTGGATCACATACGGGCTGATCACCACATCGGTGCCCGCCGCGACCCGGTGCCCGGCCAGCACGGTGTCGGCGGAGACCTTGCGGGTGAAGATCCATATGGGTGGGTAGAGGCGCAGGGTCTCGGTGATGACCTGCTTGGTGAGGACGAGCTTTTCCAGGTCCTCGTAGACCGCGCTCCGGCCCGCCAGCACCGTGTCGACCTCGGTCTGGAGGGCTTCCTCGACCCGCGGGTGCGTCGAGATGAGGTGCAGCGCCCAGGAGATGGTGATGGCGATGGTGTCGGTGGCCCCGAAATAGAAGGTGATCGCGGCGTCGTTGAGTTCCGTGTCGGTGAGTCCGTCGCCGGTGTTGGCGAGCAGCATCGACACCAGGTCCGCATGGTCCTCGCCGGTCCGCCGGTAGTCGGCTATGACGGCGTCTATGGTGGCGCGCAGCCGGGCCCTGCTGCGGTCGTAGCGCCGCTTGCCCGGGGTGGGGATCCGGTCGAGCGGCGAGGGGAGGACCATGCGCCGGAAGACCCCACGGCTGACGGTGGCCAGGTCCTTCGGGGTCTTGACCAGATCGGGCGATGACAGGTGCCCCGCGAAGAAGGCCGCCACCCCGGTACGGGCGGCGACGGTCGTCATATCCGCCAGGATGTCGATCTCCTGCCCGTGGGACCAGACCTCGGTCACCTGGTCGATCTGCTCGCGCATCAACCGGGTGTACGCCTCCTGACGGCCGGCGCTGAACGCGGGCTGCGCCACTCTTCGCAGGCGCCGGTGCTCACTGTGGGGGCAGGTGACGACCCCGTCGCCGAGTACTTCCCGGGTGCGCTCGTAGACCAGACCGCCCTTGTCGAAGGTCTTGTCGTCCATTAAGACCTCGTAGACGAGTTCCGGCGAGGTGACCACGGTGGCCTTGAACGGCCCCATCCTGATATCGACGAGGTCGCCGTGTGCGGAGAGTCCGGCGAAGAAGCCGTGCGGATTCCGGAGCATGCTCACCGCGTGTCCGATCACGGGCAGCGCGCCGGGGGCCTGACGCCGTCCGGCTGTGCGGGGGTTGGTCGGGGGCATGGAATCTCCTGGTGGGGTGATCGGCGAAGCCGGGCGGCGGCGGGTACGGCGGAGCCGGCGGCATCGGCCGGGTGGACGAGGGCATGGGGAACCGTCACGGGGAGGAGGGCGGATCGGGCGGTGCTCGTCCCCGGGTCGTGATGAGGCTCTGAGGAACTCTTCCGCGAAGCGGGCCGGACTCAGGAGCCGCCCGGGGCGGAACCACTCGTCGGGACTGTAGCCATGCCACCCCCTCGGCTCCCGCGCATCCGGTGGGAATCGAGCACATCACCGGAGGCCGTGGGGATTTGTCCCCTCTATCCGCGATGCTGACGGTTTCTCCGGATGGTGCGTGACACCACCTTAGGGACATCGGTCCCCCCGGGGAACGGCGTGAATCCTTCTGTGCGCAGGGTGTCCGGAAAACCGCTGCGGGCCCGTCTGGACATGGATCTACGCCCGGTCGGCTCTGGTCCGGCGCAGGAACAGGTCACCGGGCCGCCCGTCAAGTGGAGGCGTGCTTCCGCTCCGTCGAGCGGTGACCGGCTTGGCCGAAAGCAGCGGTATCGCGGGCGCTCACGGGAGAACGGTCACCACGATCGCGGCCGCCGTCCTGGCCTCCGGCCCCGCCGAACGGACTACCTGAGCGGACACCCCAGTTCCGGTCGGGTCCGATTCGGGGAGCAGCACACCAGCGCCAAGGAGAGGAACGCGGGCCGCTCGAGGTAGTAGCCGTGGGAGACGTCCCCGCCCCACGTCAGCCGGGCAGCGGCGGAGTCGATCAGTATCGGCGGTCGCGTGCTGTCGCCGCCCGAGTGAGAGGCGATGCGATGCGCGAACTCGGAGAGCCGTTCCCGTAGCCACTCCGCCGCGCCCGCCGGTTCCGCCCAGGTGCCGCGCACCAGCGGGCCGGGCTTGATGAGCCAGTACGAGGTTTCGAGCGGGGGGAGGTCCACGACGGGGAACTCCGTCGTCACGTCCTTGTGCCGCTGGATCAGTTCCGGTCTGCTGTCGGCCGAAGGCGGGATGGGGTGCGGAGGACGTCTCAGTGCCTCGTCGTCGAACCTGTGCTTGGGGCCGGTCCAGAGATAGCCGTGATGGTGCAACCGTGGGTCCGTTCCGATGCGGGGAAATGAAGCTGGGGAAATGCCCGGTCGGCCGCGTCCGCCGAGGGCGGTGCCGGGACCGACCGGGCGTGGGGAGTCGGTGTCAGACGGACAGGCCGAAGCGTGACGGGTCGATCCCGGCAGCATCCAGCTCGGCCGTGGTGAACCGCAGCGGCTCCGCGTCGGGGCGCTTGCTGTCGCCCACGGCCCAGGCGTTCGGGCCGATCCTGGCCAGCATGGCGCAGGATTCGCCGTCCGGGTGTGTGTTGCCCCCGCAGGCACTCGCGAACACCGCGTGCTCGATGTCGAGTGTGTAGAGGTCGATTTCCTTGAGCATTGCTACGCCTTCCTGGTCGTCCAGCGCGACGGGGGATTCCCTGAGCGGGACTCTAGGAGCGCGGAGTGCGGCAGACGGAGAATAATTCTCGATTATTCTCGTGAGCGACTCGGCTATTCCTCGACATTCCAGTGGGCCGCGGAGATTCTGGAGGCACGCAGTCGACACCGTGCAGGGAGCGGAGGGACGGGCCGCGACCGGATCGTGAAGGGTGGGGCGTTGCCGGGTGAGTACGGACTTTCAGCAGGCGCGGAGTGCTCTCGGGGTTCGGCTGCGGGAGCTTCGTGAGGCGAGTCCGGGGGGTCGGCTCACCGGGAGTGTGCTGGCCGGGCGGCTCGGGTGGACGCAGAGCAAGGTGTCCAAGCTGGAGAACGGGCGGCAGACGGCCGGTGTGGAGGATTTGCGGGCTTGGGCGGAGGCGACCGGGCAGCCCGAGGCGTTCGAGGAGCTGCACGGGCGGCTCAAGGGCTTCGAGGCGCGGACGCGGTCCTGGCGGAGGCAGTTGGCATCCGGGCATCGGCCGGTGCAGGAGACCTGGAACGCGCTGGTGGCACAGGCGCGGGAGATTCATGAGTGGGAGAGCAGCACCGTTTCGGGGCTTTTGCAGACCGCCGACTACGCCCGGCATGTGTTCACGGCCTACGCGGACCTTCAGAAGTCGCCGCGGGACACCGAAGATGCCGTACGGGCCCGGCTGCAACGGCAGGAGTGGATCTATCAGCCCGGGCACCGGTTCCGGCTGCTGATGTGGGAGGCCGTCCTCCGGACCCGGATCTGCCCGCCGGACGTCCTCGCCGCGCAGCTCGACCGGCTGTCGGGGGTGGTTGGGATGGACACGGTGAACCTCGGGATCGTCCCGTTGGACGCACCTGTGCGGATCCCGCCCGCCAACTCGTTCTTCGTCGTCGACGAGCGGCTCGCCGTCGTCGAGGACTGGCATGCCGAGCTGTGGCTGGACGACGCGCCGACCGTGGGGACCTATCGGCGGGTGTGGCGGCGCCTTGAGGCGTCCGCCGTGTACGGGGCCGACGCGCAGCGGCTGATCGCCGCCGCGCGTCGGGGCCTGCCCGGGTAGGTCATGTCCCGGCGGGGGTGCGGAACTGCTTGATCAGGACCGGGTACTGGTCGCCGCCGTGGCCGGTGGTGATGGCGCGGGCCGCCAGGGTGCGGAAGAGGTGGGGGAGTTCGGCGTTGACGCCCGCCGACTCGGCCTCCTCGATGAGGTGGTCCATCGACCGGGCGTCGGTCTCCAGAGCCGCCACCTCGGCGGGGAAGTCGTCGGCGTCGATCTGGGCGGCGTAGCCGGGGAGCCAGTCCGCCACCCCGGCGGCTATCCGCTGGGCGAACGGCGCGTACGCGCCGGCCGGGACGCCCGCCGTTTCGAGCAGGGCGGTGCCCAGGAGCCAGGCGTTCAGGACGCTCCACATCATGGCCAGGCCCGCCGCGTCGTACAGCGACGCCAGGCCGGGGTCCGTGCCCAGGTGGGCGAGTGTGCCGAGGGCGGCGAGGGCGGGTTCATGGGTCGCGAAGTCCGGCTGCGGGCCGCTGAGCAGGATCACCGCTTCGGGGGTGCCGATCACCGGCGGGACCGCCATGATCGCGCCGTCCAGATAGCGCGCGCCGTGCGCCTCGGCCCGGCGGGCGGCTTCCCGGGCCTGGTCGGAGCTGCCCGATGTGAGGTTCACCAGGGTCGTGCCGCGCAACGCGGCCCCCTCCGCGCCGAGCAGGTCGTGGACGGCGGGGTAGTCGGTGAGGCAGACCACGGTCAGCGGGCTCGCCGCGAGCGCCTCGGTGATCGTGGACGCCCGCCGCGCTCCGGCCGCCACCAGGTCGTCCGCCTTGGCCGCCGTACGGTTCCAGACCGTTGTGGGGTGTCCGGCGTCGAGGAACGCCCGGGCCAGCGCCCGGCCCATCAGACCGAGCCCGACGACGGTGACAGGGGTGACAGGTGTGACAGATGCTTCGGTGTTGTCGTTCATGGCAGCATCGTCAACGTTGATACCGGTATGAAGGTCAAGCGGGATTCGGGGATTCGATGCTGATCGGGGAATTGAGCCGACGGACGGGCGTCCACGCCCACCAGCTGCGCTACTACGAGGCCCAGGGACTGCTGGCGCCGGAGCGCGGCGGCAACGGCTATCGCGCCTACGACGAGAGCGCCGTACTGAAGGTGCGGCAGATCCGGCATCTGCTCGACGCGGGCCTGTCCTCCGACGACATCGCCTATCTGCTGCCCTGCGCCGTCGGCGAAGCCCCCGAGCTGCCCGGCTGCCCCGACTTCCTGGCCGCCATGCGGTCACGGATGCGGCGGCTGGACGAGCAGCTGGCGGGCATCGCCCGGTCCCGGGCCGCCCTCGCGGACTACATCGCGGCGGCCGAGCGGATGGGCGACGTGGACTATCCGCCCTTCGACGGCTCGGACCAGGAGCGCGTCCCCGCCTGACGGCAGACGGCAGACGGCAGAAGGCACTGACGGCGGTGACGGCGGTGACGGCGAGGGGGGTCAGCCCACCGCCGTCTTGACCAGGGCCGCGATCCGCGACTCGATAGCGGGCGTGACCTCGGTGAGGGCGAAGGCCGTGGCCCACATCGAGCCGTCGTCCAGCTTCGCCGGGTCGTTGAACCCCAGGGTCGAATAGCGCACCGAGAACTTGGACGACGCCTGGAAGAAGCAGACGATCTTGCCGTCCAGCGCATACGCCGGCATTCCGTACCAGAGCTTCGGGGCCAGCGCCGGGGCGGCGGCCGTGACCACGGCGTGGACCCGCTCCGCGATCGCCCGGTCCCCGTCCGGCATATCGGCGATCTTCGCGACCACATCGCGCGCCGCCTCCGCCTCCTTCTCCGCCTTCGACATCCGGCGCGCGGCCTTCTTCTTCTCCTGGAGATGCTCCTTCAGCGCCGCCCGCTCGTCGGCGGAGAGTCCGACCTCATTGCCGCCATCGCCGGCATTGCTGGCATTGCCGTCATCGTGTTTGCCCATGAACTCCCCCTCGGGGATCGTGGCCGGGATACACCATCTGAAAACACCGTACCCGCGACCGCCGACAACGGCCCTGAGCTGCGGAGAGCCATACGGCGAACGGGTGCCCGCCCCGTACTAGCATGGCCGCGAAGCGGAAGGGGGCCGGTCATCGTGGGCACGGCGGGCAGTGGCGGCGGAGTCGGAAGCGGTAGCGGCGGCGGCGGTACGAAAGGCGGCGCATCGGAGTCCGGAAGCGTCTGGCTGCGCCCCCCGCGCCCGGCGCGCGCCGAGCCGCCCCTCAGCCGCGACCGCATCGTGACCGCCGCCGTCGCCCTCCTCGACGACGAGGGCATGGACCGGCTGACCATGCGACGGCTGGCGGAGCGCCTCGGCGCCGGGGCGACCACCCTCTACTGGCACGTCGAGACCAAGGACGACGTCCTCGACCTCGCCTTCGACGCGATCTTCGGCGAGGCCCCGCTCCCCGGGCACCACCCCGGTGACGACGGCTGGCGCCACGACGTCGTCGCCCTCCTGACCGGCTGCCGCGAGATGCTGCTCCGCCACCCCTGGTCCGGCGCCCTCCCGCTGCGCCGGGGCCCTTCCATGGGCCCGAACTTCCTCGGCTGGCTCGAATACCTTCAGTCGACACTGGTCCGTGCCGGGTTCCGGGGCCAGGCCGTCCAGGCCGCCTGCTGGGTGCTCTACAACCATGTGCAGTGCTCCACCGCCAGCCAGTCGAGCCTCCACTGGCCCGAGGACGAACGCCTGGCCGCCCGCGAGCGGCTGCGCGCGGACGAGGGGCGATACCCCACCCTTGTCGCGGGTGACTACGTCCTCGACGACGGCTGGGAGGAGAACTTCCGGCTCGGCCTCGGCTACGTCCTCGACGGCCTCCAGGCCCGGCTCGCCGCCGACCGCCCCTGAGCGGCACCCCGGCGCCCCGGCACCCGACGTCATCTGCCGTTGCCGATGTGCAGCGCCTCCTTCATGAACACCGTGATGTAGCGCGGGGCGCCCTCCGTGGTGAGTACCTCGATACGGGACCGGAGGTGCCGCCCCTCCACCGCCTCCCGTACGAGGACGTCCGCCAGATCCGCCCGTGAGGTGAACCACCCCGGCCGGCGATCGGTGTGGACGGAGTACTTCGTCGTCGCCGTCGCGTCGAAGAGCCCCGCCGGACGGACCACCGTCCAGTCGAGATCGCTCGCCCCCACCAGGTCCTCCATCCGGCTCGTGTCGTCGTAGAGGGTCCGCCCCATCCGCAGCAGCATCGGCACGATCACCTTGCGGAACATCAGGGTCTCGCCCGGCGCCTCCACATAGTTCGCCCCGATCGAACTGACACAGACCAGCCGTCGGACGCCGTGCCCCTCCATCGCCGCCATCACATTCGCCGTGCCCCGCGAATAGACCGTCACCGGTGCTTTCGTATACGCGATCCCCACCGTCGAGATCACCGCGTCGTGCCCGGCCACCAGCTCATGGACCGCCGCCGCGTCCTGGATGTCCGCCCCCGCCACCCGCAGCCCCGGCGCGGATATCGGGAAGCCGTCCGGGCGGCGGGTGACGGCCGTGACCGTGTGCCCCTCCGCCAGGGCCTGCCGGGTCGCCAGCCGGCCGGTCGGCCCGTTGGCGCCGAAGATGATCAGTTTCACGCGCTCCTCCTCCGGATGCGTACATTGATCGGGCACTAGAACAATGTTCTAGTGCCCGATCAATGTACCAGTGTCGGTTCCAAGAGCCCCCTCCGCACGGGCCGTTGTGCGCCGGGCGCGCTTCGGGCACTTTTGACAGCATGCCGAAGGAGTCGTGGACAGCGGATCTGATACCCGATCAGGCCGGGCGGGTCGCCGTTGTCACCGGGGCCGGCAGCGGTCTCGGCCTCGCGACGGCGAAGGCCCTCGCGAGCAAGGGCGCGGACGTCGTACTCGCCGTACGGAACAAGGAACGCGGCGAGCGCGCCCGTGCGGAGATAGCCGTCGGCCTACCGGCCGGAGGCCCCGCGGGACGGCTGCGCGTACGCGTCGTCGATCTCGCCGATCTCGCCTCTGTCCGCGCCTTCGCGGACTCCCTGCGCGCGGAGTGCGACCGGCTCGACCTCCTCGTCAACAACGCGGGCCTGATGGCTCCGCCCCGGACCCTCAACTCCCGGGGGCACGAGATCCAGTTCGCCACCAACCACCTGGGCCACTTCGCCCTGACCGGCCTGCTGTTCGATCTGCTCACCGGTGACGATCCCCGGGTCGTCACCGTCAGCTCCATCACCCACCGGCTGGGCCGGATCCACTGGGACGACCTCGACGGCGCGCGCTCGTACTCACCGACCCGCTTCTACTACCAGTCGAAGCTGGCCAACGCGATCTTCGGTACGGAACTCCACCGCCGCCTGGCCGCCGCCGCGAGCCCCGTCCGCAGCCTGATCGCCCACCCCGGCTATGCCGCGACGGCTCTTCTCACGAACGACCAAATAGGGCCGATGCGCGTACTGGGGCGGTTGGGGGAGCTGGTCCGCCTGGGCCAGCCCCCGGTGCGCGGCGCCCTGCCCCAACTCCGCGCGGCGACCGCCCGGGACGCCGCCGGCGGGGAGTTCTACGGCCCGGACGGCCCCTTCGAAATGCGGGGCGCGGCACGGAAGGTCCGCCTGGCGAGGGCCGCGACCGACCCGGAGAGCGGCCGCCGGTTGTGGGAGCTGTCGGAGCGGCTCACGGGGGTACGGTTCACCATCCCGAACGCCCCCGGGCCGTAGCCGAGACCGGGGGCGTTCGGACGAACGTGCCGCGTCAGCCGTGTGCCGCGTAGCCGATGAAGCTGGTCCACGCGCCGGGCCCCACGGTGAAGTGCGGGCGGGTGGTGTCTTTGGAGTCGCGCACGTGGACGGCGGAGGTGGAGGCGCAGACCTCCACGCAGTTGTCGCCTTCAGAGCCGCTGTGGCTGGACTTCGTCCAGCCGACCTCGACGCAACTGTCGCCCTGGGCGCTGCTGTAGCTGGACTTGCACCAGGCGATCTCGACGCAGTTGTCGCCTTGAGTGCCGCTGTAGCTGGACTTGAACCAGGCCAGTTCGGTGCCGTTGCTCATTGCGCTCCTCGGATGCGGTTCATCAGGCCCACCGAGTCCAGTGTGTTGAGGGCCTGTGAGCGGAGTGTCGCATACCGTTGATGGAGCGTGGCGGCCTCTTTCGGGTCGGAGATCAACCGGCCGTTGTTCTGGCCCTCGGAGTAGGCCAAGCGTTTGCCGTCGGGGAGTTCCATTATTGCGATGGGACCGTCCAGCGCCGCGTGGATCTCGATGTTCGTCGGCATGATCTGAATGTGCACATTGCGGAGTTCCGCCAGCTCAAGCAGGAGTTCCAGCTGCCCGTGGGTGACGTCGTCACCCCCGAGGCGGCGGCGGAGTACGTGCTCCTCGATGATGAAGCTGAACTCCGTGTTGGGGCGCTCGTGGATGAGTTTGCGCCGGTCCATGCGAGCGGTGAGCCAGGCGTCTACCTGCTCGTCCGAAGGGGGCGGGAGCAGATTGGCGAACACGGTCTTGGCATAAGAGCGTGACTGGAGCAACCCAGGTACTAAACGGCACTCATACGTGCACAGGATCGTTGCCCGCCTCTCCAGTCTGGCCCACTGACGAAACCACGCAGCCAAGCCCGGTTCCCCCCGCGACAGGTACATCGCAGCCCGCCTCAGCGCCCCCGTGTTCCCGAGCAACTCCTCCGCCCGTTCCACGAACGCCACATCCGGCATCCTCCGGCCCAGCTCCACCGATTCCACCGTGTGCTTCGAGAACCGGACCAGCTCTCCGAACTCCACACGGGTGTAGCCCGCGTGTTCCCGCAGGGCCTGGACCACGGCGCCGAAAGTGCGCAGACTGTCGGACGGGTCGGGTTCCCGTTCCCAGTCGTCGTGTGCCGATGTCCCTTCGGCCTCGCCTTGGATGTCGGTCATCTCGCGGCCACCTCCGTGGTGCGTGCGACTGCGCGGAGTGTGCCGCGCCGAACTCACCCAGCGTGATCGCGAGATGACCGTACCGTCTATAGATCAGCTCCGTACGGGGATTCCGCGTACGTGGGTAAGTGCTGGTCGCCGCAGGCATATGCGCGTCACCGTAGCTCCTATGAGCACTTCAGCACCTGATCTCCCGGTTACCGTACGTGTGTTCACCCAGCGGTTGATCTCCTCGCCGCGCGGGGCGCACCGGGCCCGGGTACTGACGCGTGAGCATCTCCGGCGGTGGGAGGTCGCGCATGCCGCCGCCTATCGGGCGGAGCAGGTCGTGGCCGAGTTCGCGGCGAACGCGGTAGGGCACGCACGGGTGGCCGGGCGGGGCTTCAAGCTCGGGCTGAGCCTGGACCGGCTGGCCGGAATCGTCCGCGTGGAGGTCACCGATCCACGCGGGGAGCGGGCGCCGAGGCCGCATCTGGGCGACGTCGGTGACGGGCAGGGCGAGTCGGGGCGCGGGCTGCTGATGGTGGCCGTGCTCGCGGACCGGTGGGGGTGGGAGCCGTACGCGCCGAGCGGCAAGACGGTCTGGGCCGAGATCGACCTCGTGCCGTGACCCCCTTGCGGGCGGCCCCGGCTCGGCCCCCACCGGCCCCGTCTCAGTACTTCACCCGGTGCTCGGGCCGTTCCAGATGGGCCATGACCTCCTGGTGGGCCCGCCAGCCGTCGGGGAACTTCGGTGGGACGTCGAGATAGACGGGCTGGTTGCGGGGGTGGCGGTCGAGCAGATCGCG
The DNA here is from genome assembly GCF_042753905.1 of Streptomyces sp. NPDC059248. Lineage (NCBI taxonomy): Bacteria > Bacillati > Actinomycetota > Actinomycetes > Kitasatosporales > Streptomycetaceae > Streptomyces > Streptomyces sp. NPDC059248. The sequence continues at coordinate 30,978 of NZ_JBHYZV010000007.1, forward strand.
GACGCCCGCGCGGGTGACGACCACACACGCGTAGCGGTGCCGGGACATCAGCACACAGAGCCGCCCGGTCTCCAGATGGAACGCGGAGGCGTCGAGCCGTCCCGACAGCGGATGCCAGACCAGGGTGATGTCGAACTCGCGGCCCTGAAGGCGGTTGGCGGTGTCGACGGTGATCCCGTGGAGTCCGGCCTCGGCCAGCTCGGCGCGTACCGCCGCCGCCTGGACCGTACGGGCCGTGCCGACACAGATCCGGTCCTCCGTCACCGGCACCCCGCTCGCCAGGGCGCCCCGCTGGAGGAAGCGCATCGCGGTATGGGCGAGGGCCGCCGCGATCTCCGGGTCGTCGTCGGCGGTGTGGCGGGCGGAGAGTTCGAGACAGCCCCAGCCGGTGTCGGCGGCGCGGGACAGCAGCGCGTCGACGGGGGTGTCGGCGTGCGATTCCGTCGCGTACGACAGCACGCGGTCGGCGGCCGTGGTGCCCGACGTGAAGGGGTAGAAGGGGTAGAACGCCCGCTCGACCAGGGGCGCCGCGGAGGCGGGGAGCCGCCAGGAGACCGGGAGCTGGCGGCGTACCAGATCCGGGTTGTGGGCCAGGGTGACATCGACGGCGTTCCGCAGCGGATCCCAGGTCAGACCGTGCCAGCGGTCGGTGTCGACGGTGGCGAAGGGGTCGAGCTGGCCGGGGTCGCCGACGAAGAGGACCCGGGAGCCGGGGGCCGAGAACAGGGGCGCGGTCGCGAGCAGGTTGTCCGAGCGCATCTGGTACGCCTCGTCGATGATCGCCCACTCCCAGGGGCCGGTCTTCGCCACATCGACATACGCCCACTTCTTCGCCGTGGAGACGACCACGGGCAGATCCCGCAGGGCCGTGATGTCGCTGGAGCCGGTGACCTGGGCGTGGCCGGTGACGCGCTCGGGGAGGACGAAGTCCTTGGCGTGCAGCCGGCCCACCGGGAGCCCCGGATGGGCGCGGGCGAGATTGGCGACGAGGTCGTCGACCTGTTCATTGGTCTGGGCGACGATCATCACCTGGCGGCCCGCGGCGGTCAGATGGCCGGTGGCGCGTACCACCAGCGTCGACTTCCCGGCGCCCGGCGGGGAGTCCACGACGACGCCCCGGCCGGTCGTGGAGTCGAGATCGGCGAGGATCGCGGCGACGGCGCGGTCCGCCCGCGCCCCCGGCGGGTCGGCCGGGGGACGGGGCGCGGGGGCGGCTGCCACCGGTGACGGCGTGGTCGGCATTGTCGGCGGTCGGCGGGTGGTCATTCCCAGATCTCCTCCGCGTCCTCGGGGGTGGGTTCGTACGGCTGGGGCGGACCGCCGTGGGTCCAGGGGGTGTCCTCCTCGGCGGGCAGCCGGGAGACCAGGGTGCTGGGATCGAGACTCGTGTACGTCAGCTCCTCGCCCTCGTCGGGGACGGTGCCGGGCGGCGGCGGACCCTGCCCCGCGCCGAAACCGCCGTTGAGCTGGATCACGGTCTCGTACCCGCCGTCCCGCTCGGCGACATCGAGGATCTCGGCCTTCTGCCCGGCCCGGACCGGTGACTTGACGGCCGTGCCGACGGGCAGCCGCGGGCGTTCGTCGGTGCGCAGGACGACCGTGGGGCGCCGGAGGCCCTTGCGGGCGCCCGGGATCGTCCGGTCGAGGTCGCGGGCGACGATCCGGCCGGTGAAGGCCCGGCCCGTCAGCTCGTGATCGGCCATCACCAAAGGGTCGTCGTACGCGCGTTCCGCCTCGTAGCGGGTGAGGGCGTCCTCCATGCGGGCGAGCTTGCGGGCCGCGCCGACGGCCTGGTCGCGGCGGGCCTGGGGGCGGCCGTCCTCGGCGAGATAGGCGGCGTAGTCGCTGAGGATCCGGCGGTCGTACGCCCAGCGTTCCGCGACCCTGGCACCCTCGGGCAGCTCCCGCAGCAGCCGGATCCCCTGCCACATCAGCCGCCAGGTGGGCATGAGCTGGGTCCGCAGCTCGGCGTCGATCCGGCGGCCCAGGGCCTCGCGCACCCGGTCGTCGGCGGCCTCGTCACGGCGGGACATCAGCTCGTGGAGGGTCTCGTCGAAGCCGGGATCGGTGGCGGGACCGGCCGGGGGCCACCGGCCGGGGTCCTCCGCCGCGCGGGCCGCGTCGGCGCCGGTCGTGCCGTCCGGCGGATCGATCCAGGCGACCAGGGACGCCAGATGGGAGTCCTCGGACGAACTCTGTCCGGTGGTCCAGTGGGCGGTCAGCAGCCGGGTCATGGCGAGCAGTGACGAACTGCCGGGGAACTCGGCGCGGTCGGCGAAGAACGTCAGCCACTTGCCGAGCGCGGGGACGGCCGGATCGACGGCGAAGGGGCCGTCGACGGCCCGCAGCCGGGTCAGCCTGCCGAGCCTCCGGATGTAGGCGATGCCCTCGCCGTTGGGGACCAGGAGCTGGGGCGGGGCGAGGGCGCGGGTGCGCTCGTCGGCGTCCTTGCCCCGGCCGACGCGGTAGGTCTCGGTGTCGTCCAGGCTGGTGTCGATCAGCGGCAGCAGTCGGGCGGCGAGACCTTCGGCGAAGGCGAACCGCTCGGCCCGGTCCCTGGGCTGACGGACCGTGAGGAGTATCGGGGTGTCCGGGTCGGTGCCGACGACGGCGGCGAGCGGGGCGCACGCCTCGCCCGCGAGGGTCAGGGGCACCAGCACGAGAGGCCGGTCGGCCAGATGGTGATGGCGTACGGTCGCGATCGGCTCGGCGCGGCCGGTACGGGTCGCGATGAGGGTGGCGACCGTTGCGATGGTGCTCATAAGGAGTGCCGCTCCTGATGGTGGTGTCGGTGGTGGTGCTGTGGTCGGAGCTGTCGAAGAGGGCTCACGCGATTCCGAGGCCGGTCTCGTCGGTCTCGTCGGTCGCGGTCACGGTCCGGCGCGGGCCGCGCAGTCGGCGCAGGCGCTCCGCCGCGCGGAGCAGCGCGACCGTACGCGCCGTGCTGTCGTCGGTCAGCGCCGTGCCGTCGAGATGGGCGACGGCGGTGTGCAGGGAGTCGATGCCCGGCAGGGCGCCCCGCAGACTGCCGCCGAGCCGGGCCGGGGCGCCGCACTCCTCCGCCTCGCGCCGGCAGAAGCGCGCCAGCTCGCAGAAGGAGAGGCACTCCGGGGCGTAGGCGGCGTCCAGGGCGTCGAGGGACCGGTGGAGGACGTCGGGGTCGGCGGTGGTGTCGAAGGTGGCGTCGGCGGGGAGGTCGCGGGCGATCTCGGCGGCCCGGGGCAGCCGGTCGAGCTGGAAGCGGAGGGCGTCCAGCTCCTGGCGCAGATCGACCAGCCTGCCGTACGGACGGTTGGAGAAGTCCTTGGGGCAGACCAGCAGGAACCGGTCGGCGATCTGCGCCGGATCGATCCCGGCCCGTTCGAAGGCGCCGCGCAGGGCGAGTACGTACACCGCCGCCTGCTTGGCGGCCGCCGCCACCTGCGACGGGCTCGCCTGTCCGTCGATCGCGGCGAACGACTTGACGCAGACGAGGTGGAACAGGCCGCCCGCCCGGTGGGTGACGGTGTCCGGCTCCAGATAGGCGGTCCGGCCCGCGACTTCCAGCGTCAGCACCGGACGGTCGAGGATCAGCCGCTCGTCGCCGTCGCGGGCGAGCCGGGCCAGGACCCGGCGGGTCTCCCGTTCGCGCAGGATCGGTGACGGGTTCCCGCCGACCTCGGAGAGGTCCTCGACGGCCGCCTCCGCGACGGGGACGCCCAACTCCTCCCGGAGCAGCCGGATCAGTTCGGCGTGGCCGCCCCACTTCACCAGCGCCTCGAAGGCCGTACCGCGGGCTATGGCGAAAGGGGACCGGCCGAACCGCGCCTGGTGGCCCACCCGCTGGGCGAGCGCGGCCTTGTCGACCCCGGCCGCGTCCAGCACGGAGCGCCGGCCGCAGGCCGGGTTGGCGGTCAGGGCGGTGATCTTGGTGGTGGTGTACGGCTGCGGGTCGGCCGACCCGCGCAGTCGGGCGAGCCGGTCGTGCGAAGAGGATTGCGAGGGCATCGTGTCTTCTCGGATGGGCGCTTCGGGTGGGCGGTGCGGTCGGGCGGTGCGGTCGGGTCGTGCGACCGAGCGGCGCGTCGGGCCGTGCGGTCGGCGGCGGCTCCCGGTCAGTCGCCGGGCTCGGCACGCACCTGACGGAGCGGGGGCGCGCCGAAGAGCTGCTGGGCGTCGGGCAGTCGGCCGCGGGCCCGTGCCGCGGCGGACTCGCGCTCGCGACGGTCGGCGTCGGTGTGGACGGCGGCCTCGGCCCGCGCGGCGGCCATGACCCGCGCCGGATCGGGGCGGCCGTGGTCGCCCTCGTACGCGCCGGGGATCGTCAGCGCGAACCGGCGCAGCAGCCGCCACGCCAGCTCGCCCGGCGGATGCCCGGCGGAGTCCAGACGCAGGATCTGCTCGGCGGTGCCGACGGCATGGGTGAGGAAGTCCGTACGGGGGCTCAGCGGTCCGACGATCCGGCGCGGCAGCGGCCAGGTGGAGACGGCGAGCAGACCGCGGGCGGGCGTCAGCCGGTCATGGGTGAGGGCGGCGCAGATGTAGTACGGCCTGGCGTATCCCTGCGCGGTGAAGGACCGTTCCTCGTCGCGGCGCAGCGACGCCAGCTTCGTCGCGATCAGCGGCTCACTGAAGAACGCCTCGTAGACGGAGGAGATCAGCTTGGGGGACGCGGGGGCGCCGAGCAGGGTGAGGGCCTGGTGGACCTGTTCGCGGACGGGGATGGTGGCGGTACGCGCTCGCGCCCCCGCCGGGGTGTTCACGCGTCCGCCGTTCCCCTCCGCCCGCGCCGGGGGCCCGGCGTGCGGGTCCTTCCCGGCCGGTACCGCTGTCCGCCCCGGTCCGGCGGGACCAGTCGGTCCCGGCTCCGTGGGCGCGGCAGAGCCGGGGGGCGCTCCGTCCGCACGGGACCCCTCGTCCTCCTCCGCCAGTACTGCTTCCCATGCCTCCTCCGTCTCCCGCAACGCCGCGCGAATCCGCTGCTTCGCCTCGGCGTCGCGGGTGCGGGTCGCCGCGCGCAGTCGCGTACGCAGCTCGGACAGGCGCTCTTCCAACTCGTCGAGAGATGCGGCCATGGCGGCGAGTGTAGACCAAAGTCCAATCTCTTCCAAAGAGTTCCAAGAAACTCCATGGAGGGATGGTCGGACGTTCGGGTGTCCGGCAGTGGGGTCGGCGGGGCTCGGAAGCGTACGGATGTGCGGTGGTGACGGGTTATCAGCCTGATCGTGACAAGCGGTGGCGGATGGTACGGCCGGATCACGTCGAAGCCGCCCGCGAGCGATCCAAAACGCGTAGCGTCGTCCGCCCCCACCCGAACGCGATCGACGTTCCGGGCTCGTTGCCCGGCGAAATCCTGTGAGGGGAGACGGCATATGACGACGGCTCATGCCCCCAGTTCGACCTGTCCCATCTCCTTCGACGCGGATCCTTACGGTGCCGCGAGATCCGTCACCGAGCGACCGAACACGCCGATGACACCGACCGGGTCGGCCGGGTCTGCCGGGTCGATCGGGTCGACGACGCCGACCGGGTCGTCCGCCTCGGTTGCGTCGGCGGTGCCGACCGCACCCACTTCCGAACGGCCCGTCCTCACCCCCGCCATGGCGTACGGCCCCGGCGCGGTGGACCCGGCGGAGATCACCGTGCTGCGGACGTATCTGGAACGCGTCGTCGCCTCCCGGCCCGGCCCCGTCCACACGAACGTCGCCTTCACCGCCGCCTACCTCGGCTACGACACGACGGGCGAAGGCTACGGCGGCTGCGCCCTCGACATCGACGACTTCCCGTCCGTCACCTGCGGCGGCACGGGCGCCGCCCTGCCGGTCGGGGCCTTCGTCCGGGTCCAGACCGGCTCCGAACCCCTGTACGCGGAGATCGTCTACCGGGAGGGCGCGGCCCGCCCCGACGGCGCGACGCCCACCGGGGCCACCGTGCCCCCGGACGGCCCGTCGGGGGAGTCCCGGCCCCGGCCCTCGGTCGCCGACGAAGCGCCGGACGTACGACGGGAACTGCTGGTACCGGACTTCACCGCGTTCGGAACCGGACTCGAAGTGGAGGCCAGGAAGGCCGACCGGCTGCGGGCCCACGCCAAATGGCTCACCGAGGACGGGCATGTACTGGTCCATACGCGGCCCACTCCCGGCGCGCGCCGTTCGGGACCGGACGAGACGGCGCACTTCGCCGCCTATCTCCTGGCCTCCCGGCGCGGCGACCTCCTCGACCCGTCCGTACCCGTACCGCTGACCCGGCTGGCGGGCGGAGCCGACCCGCGGCAGCTGCGCGCGGCGCTGGACGGCCTCCTCGACACCGTCGCGTACGCCCTCGCCACCAGCGACTCCCTGCGCGTCTGGCAGGGCTACGCCCTCAGCCGGGCGCGGGTCGGCGAAGGGCTCCTCAGGGACGGCCCCCTGGGCCGGGCCGACCTCGGAACCCTCGCCAACACCCTGGTCCGCGGGCCCGTCCCGGACGGCCGCCGGCGCCACGGCCGGACCGGCCCGAAGACCCTCCGCACGGCCGTCGGGCCCTGGCTGCGCACCGTCGCGGGCGCCGGCGACCAGCTCACGGGTGTCGGATACGCCGTCGCCGTCTGCCGTGCCAATCTGGCGATGGGAGACGTGGTCCGCGCCTCCGACCACGGTCACTTCCCCGAGACGGGCGTGAAGGTGGCCCTGGACGACGCGTTCGAGAGCGGCGGCGTCTGGCGGTCCCACCATCCGGGCGCGGGCCAGTCGCCCGGGGACCGGGGAACGGCCGCCGCCGGCCCGGCATCCCGGCTGCCGGACCCGGATCCCGACCTCGGCGCGCCGCGCGTGACCGGCGACGACTCCCGGTCGGTCCGCTGGAGCTTCGCCCTGCGTCCGGCCGCCCGGCACGGAGCCCGGGTTCCGTTGCCCACCTCTGTCGTCGACGGGCTGCGGGCCGCCGGCGCCGGACCGCGATCCGTACGGCTGGAACTGCGTCACGAAGGAGCCCCGGGGCCGGCTTCCGTACGGGTCCGGCAGGTGTGGTTCGCACCCGGCCGGGACGGTGCGTGGGGCCTCACACCGGTGACATGGTCCGACGACGTCCCCCCGGGGCTGCTGATCGACGCCGAGTGGGTCAGGGGCGGATCCCGGATCACCCTGCGCACCGAACCGCTCGACGCACCCGTCGTCGTGGACGGCCGCACGATCCGCCACCGGTACGACCCGAGGGTGGTCACCCGCGACGGCGTACGCGGCCCCGGCACGTGGTACGGGCCCGGCGCCGTACCCGAACTCGTCCTGCGCGCGGTACGCCTGTGCGGGCTGCTGACGGAGGACGGACACGCGCTGCTCGACCGGGCGGCCCTGCCGCGCGCGGTCCGCGTCCTCGAACTCGACGACGCGTCCCCCGCACCGGAACACGGTCGACGCGTCACCGGGGGCGAGCGCCACCGCCTCTGGATCACGCCGGCCCGACTCGGCCCGGCGGCGGACGAGCTGATCCGGGACGGAGTCCTGTACGCGGCCACCGGCAGCCGGGACCCGGACGGCGAGCCCCGCTATCCCGCCCGGCCCTCGGACCCGCCGATCCCCCTCATCGGCTACGACCCCGATCCCCGTCCCGCGACCGTGCCGCCCGGTGGGACGGACGAGGCGGCCGGACGGGGCGACGCGACACCCCACCTCGTACACGGTTTCGTCCGCCGGCTGCCCCTCGGCAGCGCGCCCTCCCGGCGGCAGCGGGAGGCGTACCGCGCGTACTGCCGCGACCTCGGGAAGGCCGACGGGACCGAACTGCCGCCGGGCCGGACCTTCGTCGGGCCCCACTACCGCGGCCGTTGACGGGACGCAGGAAAAAAGAGACGGAAGGGATGGACGACGGATGACGGCCGACTCCTCGACCCGGGACGACGCGGCGACCGGCGGGATGACCGATGGGACGACTGACGGGACGACCGGCAGGACGACAAGACGGGACGGGGCCCGGGTCGTCCCGGGTGGTACGACACCGCAGGCGACCGGGGCGACGGGACCGTCCGGAGAGCCCGCGGAGGCGCCACCACGTGCCGAGTTGTGCGCCGCGTTGGGGGACCTCGGCGACATGGTCCCGGGGACGCTGCGCGAGATCACGGTCGAGGAGACGGAACTCGCCCTCAATCTGCTCGCCCACCGGGAGCGGCAGATCATCATGCGGAATTTGAGATTCCGGAAGGTGGAGCCACGCCGGTTCGGCCGGGCCCTGAGCGAGCAGGTGCTCAAGCGGGTGCAGCGGCTCGAACCGGCCGGGGACCGGGCCGAGGCCGCCCGATGGCTCACGCACCGGATCAAGCACGAGATCGGGGACGCGGCGACCGGCGTAACCCCGGGACATCCGAGCCACCCGGGCCTCCCGGGACATCCGCCCGCGGATCCGGTCGCGCGCTGGGGGGAACGGCTCACCCGGCTCGCGCTCTTCGCCTGGGCCGACGGTTCGCACCACACCGCGCGGGCCGTGCTGTGGGCGGCGGAACGCGACTGGCTCGGCACCCGGGCCGAGCCGGCGGCGCTGGACGCCGTACGTGCCGCGGCGGAACGGGTCGCCGCGTCGCCCGACCCGCTCGACGGTCCCTGTCCGCACACGGGGGCCGCGCCGAACGGCTCCGTACCGGACCCCGGAGGGATCGCACCGCCCGAACCCCTCTGCGGCCCGGTTCCGGCACGGCCATCGGGGCGGGAACGGGAGCTGGCCGACCTGTCGGCCCGGATGGATCTGCTGAACGGGACGATGGCTGCGGCGCCGGCCGCGAACGGGCGGATCGGTACGGCCATCGCCGACGGACGACCACCCGCGGGGACGGACCTCGCCCTGCTCACCGACGCGGCAGCCGCGTTCGACCGGGTGGGGGAGTCGCTCGCCGCACTCGGCGCGACCGATGTCCCCGCGCGCCTCGACGACATCGCGCGGGCGGCCGAGGAACGGCGCTCGGCCGTACTGCGCGAGCTGGCGGGCCGCGCCGCACTGGCCACGGTCCTCACCTTCACCTGCCCCCAGGGCGGCCCGGTCGCCGACGTCCTCGAAACGGCCAGGACCCGGGCCGCGACCCTGCTCGCCCGGGACGAGTGGACCGAGGCCGACGACACGGCCGCGACGGCACTCGCGCTCATCGTGGCTCTGGTGCGCGCGGGCGCCGACGACGCGACACCGGCCGAGATCCGGGAGCTGCAGCAGCGGCTGACCCGGGCCCACCCCCCGTACGCGGTGGTGGCCGTCCTCCACGATCAGATCGTGCCGGTGGGCGAGCCGTCCGTTCCGGGGCCGCCCGTCCCCGACGAGTCCGTTCCCGAGCCGTCCGTTCCCGAGGGGGACGCCGGGCAGTCGGTGCCCGACGCGCCACGAGTCCGTACGACTCCGTCCGGCGACAGGCGATCCGCCGGGCGGAGCACCGTACCCGCGGTCGCCGATGAGGTCGCGGGGCGCCCGGGCGAGACGGACCCGGCCCGGCCCGGGCCCGGGGAAGTGCCGCCCACGGCGGCCGAAGGGGTCGACCCGGACGGCACCGCCGCCCCCGCCCCCGCGCCTACGGGCGGGTGTACCACGGGCACCGTGAAGGTCACGGTGCCCGAAGTCCCCGACTCCCCGCCCGGGGACGACACCGGACCGCGGTCCCAGGAGACCGGGGCCGGGACCGTATCCGCACCGCCCCGGCCCATCGGCCCGGCCCGGCCGGGAACCGCTGTCAGGACGGCCGGTTGTCCGCGGGACACGGGCGCGTCCGGCCCCGCCGGTTCCGGGGGTCCCGGCCACGCTCCGGTCACCGGCGGCGGGCCGGTCGAATCCCCCGCCGCCGACACCGCCGCCGACACCTCCGCCGAAGGACCGGACATCGGACTGGTCCTGGCGCGACTCGTCGTCGAGGAGCGATACGGCCTGGCGGCCCATCTGTCCACGGCCGCCGGGCGGCAGCCGTCCGAAGCCGCCGCGCTGCGGCTGGCCGGGCTCGGCTCCGTCCTGCGGAACCGGTCCGACTCGGCCGCCGCCGCCATCGCCGAACTGCTGCGCGACGGCGACGTCCTGTCGGAACCGGAACCGGATGCGGAACCGGACGCGGAAGCGGAACCGGAGCCGGAACCCGGTACCGAGGCCGAGCCGGACGTGCCCCCGCTGCTGATCCTCCCCGCACTGGTCACCGCCGCCGTCGTGACCGGGGAACCCGTCGTCGGCGCCCAGCTCAAGACGCTCGCCCAGCGCCTGTCCGGCGCCCCCGCCGAACTCGCCGCCGACCTCGCGGAGTCGGCGCTCACCGGCGCCCTGCTCGTCGCGCCGCTCGACGCCGTCGGCGCCGATGTGTCCGAGATGGATCACCGGCTCAGGGACGCCGTGGAGGCGTGCCGTACCGCCCGGGCGATCCCCCGGATGCGCTTCCAGCGCGCCACCCAGATGGCCCGGCGCTGGCTCGCCCCCACCGGTGAGTTCGGCCGGGTGCTCGGCGCCGTCGTGGACGGCGACCCCGACGCCGTCCATCTCGCCGACGCGCTGCTCGAACAGTTCGGGCGGCCCGCCCGGATCGAGGCGGCCATCGACGAGATGGACGGCGAACTGCGCGGGGCGGGCGGCCGGACCATCCAGGGCGCGGGCCGTACCGACGTCCGCCAGTTCCTCGAACGGGTCCGGGACGTCGTACGGCGCTGGCGGGCCGCGGAACGCGATATCGCCAACCGCAGGTCCGCCGGGAACGCGTGGGCCTTCGAGGCGGTCGCGGCGCTACGGCGGCGGATGCTCGCCCTCCGCGAGCGGATCACCGACGACATCGCCGTATACGGGCGGCGTACGCCGCCCCTCACCCGGGCCGCCGCGGATCGCGCCGCCGCGGTCTTCACCCGCGTACTCGACGAACTCGCCGAACCCGGGCGCAAGCCGGCCGCGACGGTCGAGAAGGACGCCGTCGCCGAGGCCGCGCTCCACGCCGAACTCCTGAAGATCCCGCCGCGACCCGACCCGGACCCGGCCGGGACCGGGGCCGGGGCCGGTCCCGAGGCCGGCCGGGGTGCTCCCCGTACCGTCGCCGAACTGCTCCAGGCCGTGGACACCACCTGGGACGAGGCGGTGGAGCGGCAACTCGCCCGGGACGGCTTCACCGCCGTCCACACCGTCCTGCGGCTCGCCGACGCCGGAGTCCTGCCCGCGCCCCACGGGCTCGGTCTGACGACGGCCGACCGCGTCCGGATCGAGCACCGGGAGAACGAGCGCCGCGCCGCGCTCGCCCGGCTGGTGGCCGAACAGGCCGCCGCGCTGCGCCGGGCCCAGGCCGACGGCGCCCTCACCCTCGAACAGGACGTCAGCCTCCAGGAACTGCTCGCCGACGCGGGTCCCGCGACCCCCACCGGGGAAGCCCGCGAACTGGCGGCGATCCGGCGCAATCTGGACCGTGTGACGGATCTGCTGCCCCGCTACCGCAAGGAGGCCGGGGACCGGCTGCGCGCCCGGGTCGACGGCCTGGTCGACGTGAGCGACGAGGACCGCGACCACATCCGGCGCTACCTCGACGCCGACAACCTCGCCACCGCCGCCGAACTCGTCTACTTCCTCGAACTCGGCGAGCCGGTACCCGAGATCCGCTCCGAGGAATCCCATCTGGAGGTGTTCTACCCGGCCGTGCCCGACGGGCTGCCCGGGGGCATCACCAAGGACCTCGTGACCACCGTCCGCTCCCGCGGCCGGCACCGTACCGTCGCCGCCCTGGACTACGCGCCGCTCTCCCCGGAGGAGGCCGGCCAGGCCGCGGCGGCGCTCGGCCTCTGGCAGAAGCTCTCCACCACCAGGGACCGGGCCCGGATCAACCCCCGCGAGGACCTGAGCCCCGCGCTCTCCCTCCTCGGCTACGAATCCAAAGGCATCCGGCCGCTCGACGGCCTGCCGCGCGGCAAGGACTACAAGTTCTTCGAGATCGTCGACGTCCAGGTCACGGGACGGGCCTGGGCACCGGCCTTCGGCTCCGGGATCGCCGCCCGCGGGAACAAACTGCGGGCCCTGCTCATCTGGGGCAGGCCCGCCGCCGACCTGCTGCTCAGCCGGGTCCGCCAGGACCCGAGCGACGCCAGCCTGCTCGTCGTCCACTTCGGGACGCTCGACCGGCGGACCCGGGCCGAACTGGCCGCCGGATCGCGGGACACCGCCAAACCCGTCATCGTCGTCGACGACGCGGCCCTCGCCTACCTGGCCGCCCGCGGCAACCGGCGGGTCGACGCCGCCACCGAGACCCTGCTGCCGTTCTCCGCCGTAAACCCCTACATCAAGGAGAAACGCGGCCAGATCGGGCGGGAGATGTTCTACGGGCGCGACCGCGAACGCAAGAGCATCATCGACCCGGCGGGCACCCAGATCCTGTACGGCGGGCGCGGCCTGGGGAAGTCCGCGCTGCTCGCCGACGCCGGTGACCGCTTCGAGCGACAGCTCCCGGACCGCCACCGCACCCTCTACCTCAACCTCGACAAGATCGGCATCGGGAAGGGGACGGCGCTGGGCGCCGCCGCCATCTGGACCACCCTCGACCAGGAACTGACCGGAATCGGGGTGCTGGAAGAGCCCCGGCGGCGCGGCCCCCGGCGCGAGGTGTGGGAACGGGTCACCGAAGGCGTCCAGAGCTGGCTCGCCCGGGACGCCGAACGCCGGCTGCTGATCCTCCTCGACGAATGCGACCTCTTCTTCGAGGCCGACGTCCCCGAATGCATCGAGACCCGGCGGCTGCGCGGCCTCGGCGAGGACTCCCGGGGCCGGGCCAAAGTCGTCTTCGCCGGGCTCCACTCCGTCCAGCGCTTCACCCGGCTCGCCCGCAACGGCCCCTTCGGGCACCTCGCGCAGACCCCCACGGTCGTCGGCCCGCTGTCACCGCAGTTCGCGGCCGATCTCATCGTGCATCCGCTGCGGGCCCTCGGATTCGAGTTCGCCGACGCCGATCTGGTGAACCGGGTGCTCGGCTTCTGCTCGTACCAGCCCTTCCTGCTCCAGATCTTCGGCAGCCGGCTCGTCGAGGGAATGCAGCGCAAGCGGGCCCGGCGCGCGGCGGGTCCGCCGTACGCCATCGACGCCGCCGACGTCGACGCCGTCGAGCAGGACGCGTCCCTGCGCTCCGACATCACGGCCGCTTTCAAGGAGACCCTCGAACTGGACCACCGCTATCTCGTCGTCGCCAACGTCCTCGCCCAGCACGCCCGCGAGAGCGGCCTGGAGACCCGGCTCAGCGACCGCGAGCTGCGCGACGAATGCGGTCTGTGGTGGCGGGAGGGGTTCGAACGCCTCGACAGTGAAGGGTTCCGCGCCTACCTCCTCGAAATGGTCGGACTCGGCGTCCTCGCCCCGAACCACGACGGCAAGGGCTGGCATCTGCGCGGCCCCAACGCCCTGCGGATGATCGGGACCGCCCAGGAGATCGAGGCCAGGCTGGAAGGCGCCGACGACGACTGCCGACTGGAGGAGACCCTCGTCAAGGAGAGCCGTCCCGACCTCACCGACGGCCGCTCGGCCCCCCTGACCGTCGATCAGATCGACTATCTGCTGGGCGACGGCGGGAACCAGGTACGTGTCGTCCTCGGCAGCCGGGCCACCGGCGTCGACGACGCCGTCCGTACGCTGAGGGTGGCCACGGGCCGGGTCGCGGGGTGGACGGTGCCCGCGATCGGCAGCGCCAAGGCGTACCGCGGAGCGCTGGTGGAAGGCGCCCGGGGCGAGCGGCGGCTGGTCGTGAGCGATCTGACCGGGAAGCGGGCGAAGCCGTGCCGGGAGTCGCTGGCCCAGGCCCGCGACTCGACACCGGTCGGGCCCGGTGTCACCCGGTCGGTGGTGCTCGTGTCGGGGACGCTCCAGCTCGGCTTCTGGCGGGACCTCCTGGTCGGCGGGGAGCGCGACCCGGTGGCGGGCGCCGGGGACGACGGGACGGTGGTCGTGCTGCGCCGTTACGACGCCAGGGCGCTCAAGGACTGGAGCCGGCGGCAGAGCTTCTGCGAGGCCGACGGCCGGCTCGCCCGGCTGGGCGAGCTGACCGGTGGCTGGCCGCTGCTGCTGGACCGGGCCCTGGAACTGCGCAAGAGCGGGCACGACCAGGACACCGTCCTCGGTGAACTGGCCGAGGCCACGGCCCGGGAGGGCGGTGCGCGGGAACTCGCCGAGGCCACCGGGATCCTGGAGGACGAGGCGGTGTACGAGGGGTACCGCATGATCGTCGGTCAGCTCGGGACCGGCTGGAACCGTAAGGCCGACGCCGAGGCGGCGGTCGAACTCGCCGTCGCCGGGGCCGAGGACGCGCGGTGGGTCCTGATGTGTCTGGAGACGCTCCAGGTCTTCGACCTGGACGGCGGGAGGATGCGGGTGGAACCCGTGCTCCACCGGGCGCTGCGGGTCTGGCGGCCCGACCCGGACCACGGCCTCTGAGACGTCGGGGCCGGGGGTGCGGGCCGGGTCTCGGGTATGGGCCCGGGGCCGGAGGCCGGGTCGCGCCGGTCTGGCCGGAGGCCGTGCGTGTGTGCGCCCGGCTCAGAACCGGATCCGGGCCAGGATCGGGAGGTGGTCGCTCCCGGTCCTGGCCAGGGCTCTGACATGGGTGACCTTCGCCTTCCTGGCCAGGACCTGGTCGATCCGCGCCAGCGGACGGGACGCGGGCCACGAGAAGGCGAAGGAGCCCTCGGGGGCGTCGAGCTGGGAGGTGAGCGGCGACAGACCGCGGTCCCCGGTCACCGAGTTCAGGTCGCCCATGAGGAGCACCCGGTCCTTCTCCTCCGCCTCGATCGCCGCGCCCAGATAGCGGGCGCTCTCGTCCCGGCGCGCGGTGCCGAAGCCGGTGGGGGAGAGGCGGACGGACGGGAGATGCGCCACGTACACGGCGATCTCGCCCACCGGGGTGTGGGCCGTCGCGCGCAGGCCGCGGCGCCAGTCGGGCGGGACGTCCTTCGGCCGTATGTCGACCGGGCGGACATCGCTCAGACGGTGCCGGGAGAACAGGGCGACCGTGCCGTCGGCCGCGTGGTGCGGATACTCGGCGGCCAGCTCCTCCCGGTAGACGGGGAGGTTCGCCGGGGTGACCTCCTCCAGGGCGATCAGATCGGCCCCCGCCGCGCGGAGGTCGCGGGCCGTGCCCACGGGATCCGGGTTGACGTCGCTCACATTGTGCTGGAGCGCCGTGAGGTCGTACCGGCCGCTCCCGTCGGCGGTCATCGTGCCGCTGTGGACGACCAGCCAGGCCATGCCCGGCAGCGCGCACGCGCCCAGCGCGAGGGCCGAGCGCCGCCATACGGCGACGGCGGCGAGCGGGACGGCCGCGAGGGGGAGCCAGGGCTGGAAGGTCTCCAGCAGGCTGCCGAGGCGGGGGCCGGCGTTGGGCACGAGGTGGGGGAGGAGGGAGAGGAGGGTGACGAAGGCGGTGAGGGTGAGCAGGACACGCTCCCGCCGCCACTGGTGCGCTCCCAGCCAGGTGCGCGGCGCGGCTTGCTGTGGCGTGGCGTCGCGGCTCATGCGCCTCTCCTGTCACGGGGTGGGGTTCTCGTGAACGGACGCGTGACATGTCTGCGCAGTTCCGGGAGGGGCCGGGTCGCCGGTTTCGCGTTCGGCCGCCGGGCGGGTGGATCTCGCTCCCCCGGGCGGCTTCGGGGGGTCAGCCGACGTGGATGTGGGGGCGTCTCGGCGGGTCGGGTTCGGCGCGGCGGAGGACCTCGCGGGTGACCGGGGCCGTCTCGCCCTCGCCGAAGACCAGGAACTGCAGGAGGTGGCCGACCGGGTGGCCCTCGGTCCAGGTGAAGTACGCGTGGGGGACCTCGCCCGTGTCGTCGCGGATGCGCATCAGGACCGCCGCGATGGTGTTGGGGACCGTCGGGCCGGCCACCCGCAGGCGTCGTACCCCGTGCCGCTCCGAGCCGTGGACGACGAGGTCCTCGGTGAAGTCCGACGAGTCCCGGACCGTGACCTCCAGGAAGAGGACCGGGCGCTTGCCCGGGATATGGGTCTCCTCGCGCTTGCGGTCCGCCTTGGCCCGGTACTCCGCCTTGGTCTGCTCCGTCGGGTCGCTGGCGATGATCAGGACCGGCCCCTTAGCCGCCGCCTCCCGGACGAACCGCTCGGCCGTGCTGTCGAAGACGACGTCCGCCGCCCGCAGCTCGAACGCCCGGTGGATCCGGGACGCGAAGGACGTCACCAGGATCGCCAGGATGAACAGCGCCGCGATCTTGATGCCGTCGGGGCGTTCGATGACGTTGGTGACCGTGGTGTAGAGGAAAACGGCCGTGATCGCGCCGAAGCCGATCGTCGCCGGGCGGTGTCCCGCCTGGTGGGAGAAGACGGTGACGGCGAGGGCGGCCGAGAGCATCAGGACCAGGACCCCGGTGGCGTACGCACCGCTCTGCTTGTCGACATTGGCGTCGAAATAGACGGTGATGCCCACCGCGATCGCCATGAAGACCAGGACGAGCGGACGGACCGCCCTGGTCCATTCGGGTGCCATGCCGTAGCGGGGGAGGAAGCGGGGGACCAGGTTCAGCAGCCCGGCGAGGGCCGAGGCGCCCGCGAACCACAGGATGCAGATCGTCGAGACGTCGTACACCGTGCCGAAGACCTCGCCCAGCTCCTGATGGGCGAGATAGGCGAGGGCGCGGCCGTTCGCCGGGCCGCCGGAGGCGAAGTCGCCCTGGGGGATCAGCGTCACCGTGGCCAGGCTGGAGAGCAGCAGAAAGCAGCTCATGATCAGCGCCGCCGTGGTGAGCAGCTTGCGGGTGTCGCGGATCCGGCCCGCCGGATTCTCGTACGTATCGGAGGCACCGCCCTTGATCTGCGGCATCACCGCGACCCCGGTCTCGAAGCCGGACATGCCGAGGGCGAGCTTCGGGAAGACGATCAGGGCCACGCCGACCACGGCGAGGGACGAGGAGTGCTCGCCGAGCATCGCGTCCCACCAGTCCCCGAGGACGACGGGCTCGTGCAGGACCCGCCAGGCGGACGCGGCGAGCACCACCAGGTTGACCAGCAGGAAGACCGCGACGAGCGGTACGGCGACGCCGATGGCCTCGCGGAAGCCCTTGAGGAAGACCGCGCCGAGCAGCCCGATCAGGAAGAGGGTGATCCAGAGGTTCTCGCCGTGCAGCGCCGCCGGGGCGTACGGGTTCTCCACGATATGGGCGGAGGCGTCGGCGGCCGAAAGGGTGATGGTGATGATGAAGTCGGTGGCCGCGAACCCCAGCAGCACCAGGACCAGCAGCTTCCCCGTCCACCAGGGCAGCATCCGCTCCAGCATGGCGATGGAGCCCTCGCCGTGCGGGGAGCGGCGGGCCACCTGGCGGTAGACGGGGAGGGCGCCGAAGAGGGTGAGGGCGATCAGGACCAGGGTCGCCAGCGGGGCGACCAGACCGGCGGCGAGGACCGCGATCCCGGGGGCGTAGCCGAGGCTGGAGAAGTAGTCGACGCCGGTCAGACACATCACCCGGTACCAGCGGTGGCCCCCGCCCTCGGCCGGCGCTGTGCCGTGCGGACCGGGATGGCGGGCCGTCTGCTCGCTCAGGCCCTCCAGCAGCCAGGCGCGGCAGCGGTCGGCGGCCGTACCGCCCGGCGGTTGCCCGCTGCTCATCCGTCCTCCCGGGACCGGTGGTATCCGCGGCCGGATCCTTTCGTTCCGGGCCGTTCCGCCATCGTCGCCCCTGCCGGTGTTCCCGGCAGCACGTACGGGCTCCGTACAGGAAGCGTCAAGAGGACCGACCGGGCCGTATGGGACGTGTCAACGGCGGCCGCGAACCGGACGAAACGGGGTTTCCTCGAACAGTCCGAAACCGAGCAGTTCCGATCACAAACAGGAGCTCACGATGGCCGACCTGGCCTTCGTCGTCACCACGGTCGCCGTCTTCGCGCTGGTGGCCGTCATCGCCAAGGGGGTGGCGAAGCTATGACCATCGAGAACATCGTCGGCCTGATCATCGCCGTCGCCCTGCTGGGCTATCTCGTCCTCGCCCTTCTGTACCCGGAGAGGTTCTAGCCCCGACATGAGTTCCGTACTTGCCGGAGTGCTCCAGCTCCTGGCGCTGATCGTGGCGCTCGCCCTGGTGCACCGTCCCCTCGGCGACTACATGGCCCGGGTCTACTCCTCCGACCGGCATCTGCGGGTCGAGAAGTGGATCTACAAGGCCATCGGCGCGAATCCGAACACGGAGATGCGCTGGCCGTCCTACCTCCGCGGGGTGCTGGCCTTCTCCGCCGTATCGGTCCTGTTCCTCTATCTGCTCCAGCGGCTGCAGGGCGTGCTGCCGGGGTCCCTCGGCTTCCGGTCGATCGACCCGGACCAGGCGTTCAACACCGCCGCGTCCTTCGTCTCCAACACCAACTGGCAGTCGTACTACGGCGAGCAGGCCATGGGCCATGTCGTCCAGACCGGTGGTCTCGCGGTACAGAACTTCGTCTCCGCCGCCGTCGGAATATCGGTCGCTGTCGCGCTGGTCCGCGGCTTCGCCCGCGGCCGCACCGGTGAGCTGGGGAACTTCTGGGCCGACCTGGTGCGCGGGGTGGTCCGGATCCTGCTGCCGATCTCGGTGGTCGGCGCGATCCTCCTGGTCTCCATGGGAGCCATCCAGAACTTCGCGGGCATCCACGACGTCGGCCAGTTCACCGGCGGCAGCCAGCAGTGGAACGGCGGCGCGGTCGCGTCCCAGGAGGTCATCAAGGAGCTGGGCACCAACGGCGGCGGCTACTTCAACGCCAACTCCGCCCACCCCTTCGAGAACCCCAACCCCCTCTCCAACCTGCTGGAGATCTTCCTCATCCTGCTGATCCCGCTCTCGATCACCCGCACTTTCGGCCGGATGGTCGGCAACGTCCGGCAGGGGTACGCGATCCTCGGCACGATGGCGCTGATCTGGATCGGCTTCACGGCGCTGATGATGTGGACCGAGTTCGCCCACCAGGGCCCGGCCTTCCAGGAAGCGGGCGGCGCCTTCGAGGGCAAGGAGGTCCGGTTCGGCATCGGCGGCTCGTCGATCTTCGCGGTGGCCACCACCCTCACCTCCACCGGTGCCGTCAACAGCTTCCTGTCGTCGTTCACCGGCTACGGCGGCGGGATCGCGATGCTGGGCATGCAGCTCGGCGAGATCGCCCCCGGCGGTGTCGGCTCCGGCCTCTACGGCATGCTGATCATGGCGATCATCGCGGTGTTCATCGCCGGACTGATGGTCGGCCGCACCCCCGAATACCTGGGCAAGAAGATCGGCACCCGGGAGATCAAGCTCGCCGCGTGCTACATCCTCGTCACCCCGGCACTGGTCCTCACCTTCACGGCCCTGGCCGTCGCCCTGCCCACCCCGCCGGACTCGATGACCAACACCGCCGCCAACGCGGTCGCTGGCTCGGGCGCGCACGGTTTCTCCGAGATCCTGTACGCCTACACCTCCGGCGCCAACAACAACGGCTCCGCGTTCGCCGGGCTGAACGCCGACACCCAGTGGTACAACACCACGATCGGGCTCGCGATGCTCCTCGGCCGCTTCCTGCCGATGGTCTTCGTCCTGGCGCTCGCCGGGTCGCTGGCCGAGCAGAAGCCGGTACCGGCCACCGCCGGAACCCTCCGTACCGAGAAGCCCCTGTTCACCGGGTTGCTGGTCGGCACGATCCTCATCATCACCGGACTGACCTACTTCCCGGCGCTCGCGCTGGGCCCGCTCGCCGAAGGGCTTGCGTCATGAGCACGATAACTCCCACCAGGGCGCCCCACGCGGATGTGCCCTCCGGCCACAAGCCGCCCGACGGACGAGTCGGCGGGGGCCTCTTCGACCCCCGGCTGCTCCTCAAGTCCCTCCCCGACGCCCTGCGCAAGCTCGACCCGCGGGTGATGGTCAAGGCACCCGTCATGTTCGTGGTGCTGATCGGCTCGGTCCTGACCACCGGACTGGCCTTCACCGACCCCGGCGACTGGTTCGGCTGGGCGATCACCGGCTGGCTCTGGCTGACCGTCGTCTTCGCCAATCTGGCGGAGGCCGTCGCCGAGGGCCGCGGCAAGGCCCAGGCCGACACCCTGCGCAAGGCCAAGACCGACACCGTCGCCCGGCGGCTCACCGGAACGACCGAGGAGCGGGTGCCCGGGACCGATCTGCGGGTCGGCGACCGCGTCGTCTGCGAGGCCGGAGACATCATCCCCGGCGACGGCGACGTCGTCGAAGGCGTCGCCTCCGTCGACGAGTCCGCCATCACCGGCGAGTCCGCGCCCGTCATCCGGGAGTCCGGCGGCGACCGCAGTGCCGTCACCGGCGGTACGAAGGTGCTCTCCGACCGGATCGTCGTCGAGATCACCGCCAAGCCGGGCGAGACGTTCATCGACCGGATGATCGCCCTCGTGGAGGGCGCGGCCCGGCAGAAGACGCCCAACGAGATCGCCCTCAACATCCTGCTGGCATCGCTGACCATCGTCTTCCTGCTGGCCGTCGTCACCCTCAAGCCCTTCGCGGTCTACGCGGGCGCCGACGACCAGACCTCGATGGTGGTACTCGGCGCGCTGCTGGTCTGCCTCATCCCCACCACCATCGGCGCCCTGCTCTCCGCCATCGGCATCGCGGGCATGGACCGGCTGGTGCAGCGGAACGTGCTCGCCATGTCCGGCCGGGCCGTCGAGGCCGCGGGCGACGTCTCCACCCTGCTGCTCGACAAGACGGGCACCATCACCCTCGGCAACCGGCAGGCCGCCGAATTCGTTCCCGTGAGCGGCTGCACCGCCGCCGAACTCGCCGACGCCGCCCAGCTGTCGTCGCTCGCCGACGAGACCCCCGAGGGCCGTTCGATCACCGTCCTCGCCAAGGAGAAGTACGGGCTGCGCGAACGCCACCGCGGCGAACTGGCCGGGGCCGAGTGGATCGCCTTCACCGCCCAGACGCGGATGTCCGGCGTCGACGTCGACGGCCGCAAGATCCGCAAGGGCGCCACGGGTTCGGTGGTGAAGTGGGTACGCGAACAGGGCGGCACCGTCGCCGACGACGCCGACCGGCTCACCGACGAGATCTCCAACGCGGGCGGCACCCCGCTGCTCGTCGCCGTCGAGGACCGCGAAGGCGCCCGGGTCCTGGGCGTCATCCACCTCAAGGACGTCGTCAAGGAGGGCATGCGCGACCGGTTCGCCGAGCTGCGCCGGATGGGCATCAAGACCGTCATGATCACGGGTGACAACCCGCTGACGGCCAAGGCCATCGCCGAGGAGGCCGGCGTCGACGACTTCCTCGCCGAGGCCACCCCCGAGGACAAGATGGCCCTCATCAAGCGGGAGCAGGCGGGCGGCAAGCTGGTCGCCATGACCGGCGACGGCACCAACGACGCCCCGGCGCTCGCCCAGGCCGATGTCGGCGTGGCGATGAACACCGGTACCTCGGCCGCCAAGGAGGCCGGGAACATGGTGGATCTCGACTCCAACCCGACGAAGCTCATCGAGATCGTCGAGATCGGCAAGCAACTGCTGATCACCCGGGGCGCGCTGACCACCTTCTCCATCGCCAACGACGTCGCCAAGTACTTCGCGATCATCCCGGCGATCTTCACCGCCGCCTATCCCGGCCTCGACACGCTCAATGTGATGCGGCTGGACTCGCCGGAGTCCGCGATCCTCTCCGCGGTGATCTTCAACGCGCTGATCATTGTGGCGCTGGTACCGCTCGCCCTGCGGGGAGTGCGCTACCGGCCCATGAGCGCCGACCGGATGCTCCGCCGCAATCTCGCGGTCTACGGACTCGGCGGACTGATCGCCCCCTTCATCGGCATCAAGATCATCGACCTGCTCATCTCAGCGATCCCTGGCATCGGGTGACGACCATGAACACCTCTGTACGCACTACGGGCCGACTCATCGCGGCCGGGCTGCGAGCCCTGCTCGTCCTGACCCTCGTCCTCGGGGTGATCTATCCGCTCGCCGTCACCGGCGTCGCCCAGGCCCTCTTCAACGACAAGGCCGACGGCTCGGAGATCACATCCGACGGAAAGGTCGTCGGCTCGTCCCTCATCGGCCAGTCCTATCTGCTGCCGAAGGAGAATCCCGACGACCCCGATGAGGCCGCCCGGCCCGATCTGCGGTGGTTCCAGCCCCGGCCCTCCAACGGCCTCGGCACCAACCTGGTGAACACCCAGTACTCCCTCATCCTCTCCGGCGCCACCAACCGGGCCGGAAACAACACCGAGCTGATCCAGTGGGTGAAGGAGGCCAAGGCGGCGGTGATCGCCGACAACACCGCCAAGGGGTGGAAGCCCGCGCCCGGGGACGTACCGCCGGACGCCGTCACCTCCTCCGGCTCCGGACTCGACCCGCATATCTCGCCCGCCTACGCCGAACTCCAGATCCGCCGGGTCGCCGAACGCAACGGCCTCGGTGTGGAGTCCGTCGAGAAGCTGGTGAAGGACCACACCGACGACCGGATCCTCGGCTTCATCGGCGAACCGCGGGTCAACGTCCTCGAACTCAACGTGGCTCTGCGGGAATCGCTGAGCCGCTGAGCCGCCGAAGCCCGGTTCGCCGAGCCGCTGAGCGGCTGAGGCCCGGTTCGTCGAGCCGCCGAACGAGGCGCGACCCGGGGCGTGGTCCCCCGCCCCGGGCCGGGAGGCGGGCACCCCGGTGCCCGCCTGCCTCCCACCCGCCGCCGGGTGCCCGCACGGGCACCCGGCGGCGGGCGTGGCGCCGTCCATCCGCCGGACCGGCCCTAAACCCTTCGAGTCGGAGCCCGCCCGCCACTTAGGGTGGCGACCATGGGGATACGGCGATCCGACCTGGTGGAGACCCTCGGCGGCGGCATGGACCCGGGGATTCCCGACCGCCGGGGACCCGCCCGATACCTCGTCTGGACGGCCCGCCGGCAGTGGCCCCGGATCGTCGCGGGGGGCTGTTACGGCACCCTCTGGCTCGCCGGACTGACCTTCGTCCCCTACCTCCTCGCCCGCGCCGTCGACGACGGCCTGGAGAACGGCGACCGCGGCGCCACCACCGCCTGGGTCGGCGCGCTCCTCGCCACCGGCGCGGTCACCGCCGCCCTCGGCACCCTGCGCCACCGGACCATGACCCGCGTCCGGCTCGACGCCGCGTTCCGTACCGTACGCGTCGTCGTCCGGCACTCCACCCGGCTCGGCGCCGTCCTGCAACGGCGCGTCACCGCCGGGGAGATCGTCACCGTCGGCCTCGGCGACGCCGCCACCATGGCCAACGCCCTCACCTTCCTCGGCCCCGGTATCGGCTCCCTCATCGGGATCGGCGTCATCGCCGCGCTGCTGCTCGCCGTCTCCCCGGTGCTCGCCGCCGTCGTCCTCGCCGGAGTACCCCTCGTCGCCCTCTGCGTCGGCCCCCTCCTCGGCCGCCTCCAGGGCGCCGAGACCGCGTACCGCACCCGGCAGGGCGCGCTCGCCGCCCGCTTCGGCGACATCGCGGGCGGCCTGAACGTCCTCAACGCCGTCGGCGGCAAGCAGGAGTACGCGGCCCGCTACCGGCGCGGCTCACACGAACTGCGTACCGAGGGCTACCGCGTCGGCGCCGTCACCAGCTGGATCGAAGCCCTCTCCTTCGGCCTGCCCACCCTCTTCCTCGGCGCCGTGACCTGGCTCGCCGCCCGGATGGCCGCCCAGGGGCAGATCACCATCGGCGAACTCATCGCCGTCTACGGCTACACCGCCGTCCTCGTCATCCCCGTCACCTACTGCATCGAAGCCGGGGACGACGTCAGCCGGGGGCTCGTCGCCGCCCGGCGGGTCCTCCGCTTCCTCGACCTCGAACCCGACCCCGTCCACACCCGCGGCGCCCGCGCCGAACCGCCCGATGCCCCCGCGCCGCTGCACGACCCCGGCTCCGGAGTCACCGTGACCCCCGGCCTGCTCACGGCCCTGGTCTCCGACCGCACCGCCGAGACCGCCGTCGTCGCCGACCGGATCGGCCGCTTCATCCCCTCCGGCACCACCTGGGGCGGCGTCCCGCTCGGCGCCGTCGACCCCTCGGCCGTACGCGAGCGGATCCTCGTCGCCGACAACGACGCCGAACTCTTCGGCGGACCCCTGCGGGACGTCCTCGCCGGACGGGGCCTGCCCACCGAAGAGGCCGTCGCCGACGCCCTGCGGACCGCCCTCGCCCAGGACGTCGTCCGCGGCCTCCCCGACGGGCTCGACTCCCCGATCCGCGCCGGGGGCCGCAACCTCTCCGGCGGACAGCGCCAGCGGATCCGGCTCGCCCGCGCCCTCCTGGCCCACCCCGAAGTCCTCGTCGCCGTCGAACCGACGTCCGCGCTCGACGCCCACACCGAGGCCACCGTCGCCCGGCGGCTCGCCGGCGCCAGACGGGGCCGTACCACCGTCGTCACCACCACGTCGCCGCTCGTACTGGACCACGCCGACACCGTGTACTACCTGGTCGAAGGACGGGTCGCCGCGCGCGGAACCCACCGGGAGCTGCTGGCCGGACACCCCGGCTACCGGCGGCTCGTGGCGCGCGAAGACCCCGACGAAGAGCCAGCCGAGCCGGCCGAGCCGCACGAGCCGGCCGCCGCCCGTACCACCGGCACGGCGGAAGGAGCCCGATGAGCACCGGCACCACCTCCGCCCTGCCCGTCGCGTCCGGTGGCGCCGTCCGGCGGGCCGCCCTCCGGCTGATCCGCGCCGAACGGCGCGCCTTCACCGCGACCCTGATGATCAACGTGCTCGCCGCCGCCGCGGGACTCGCCGCCCCCTGGCTCGTCGGCCGGATCGTGGACGAGGTCCGCGACGGCGCCGGAACCGGCACCGTCGACCGGCTCGCCCTCGCCATCGTGGGCTTCGCCGCCGCCCAGCTCCTCCTCGTCCGATGGGCCCGCCTCATCGGCCACCGCTTCGGCGAACGGGCCGTCGCCCGGGTCCGCGAGGAGTACGCCGAACGCGCCCTCGCCGCCCCCGCGTCCGTCGTCGAACGCGCCGGGACCGGCGATCTCACCACCCGCGGCACCACCGATGTGGCCACCGTCGGCATCGGACTGCGCGACGCCCTCCCCGACGTCCTCGTCAACGGCGTCCAGGCGCTCTTCCTCATCGGCGCCGTCTTCGCGCTCGGCCCCCTGCTGGGCGCCGTCGGCCTGCTGAGCCTGATCGGCGTCTGGCTGGTCACCCACTGGTATCTGCGCCGGGCCAAGAGCGCCTACCACGACGAGGGCACCGCCAACTCGGTCCTCGCCGAAGAGCTCGCCGCGACCGCCGGCGGCTCCCGGACCGTGGAGGCCCTCGGCCTCCAGCAGGTGCGGATCGACGCCGCCGAGACCGCCGTACGCGGCTGCGTCCGCACCCGGCTGCGCACCCTCTACCTGCGCTCCGTCCTCTTCCCCGGCGTCGACATCTCGTATCTGCTGCCGGTGGCCGCCGTCGTCCTGCTGGGCACCGTCCTCGTGGACCGCGGCACCGTCACCCTCGGCGCCGTCGTCGCCGCCGCCCTCTATCTGCGCCAGCTCGCCCAGCCGCTGGACGCCGTCCTCATGCGCCTCGAACAACTCCAGAGCGCCGGTGCCGCCTTCGCGCGCGTCGAAGGGCTCGGGCTCCTGCCGCGCACGGACCAGGGACCGCCCGCGCCCGAACCCGACGGGGACCGGATCGAGATCCGGGGCGCGCACTTCGCGTACGACGGCGGCGACGACGTGGTGCGCGGCGTCGACCTGACCGTACGACCCGGTGAACAACTCGCCGTCGTCGGCCCGTCCGGGGCCGGGAAGACCACCCTGGGACGGCTGCTCGCGGGCCTCGACACCCCCCGCGCCGGATCGGTCACGGTCGGCGGGGTCCCGGTCGCCGCCCTCGACCCGGCCCGGCTCCGGCGCCATATCGCCCTCGTCACCCAGGAACACCACATCTTCCTCGGCACCGTCCGCGACAATCTGCGGATCGCCGCGCCCGACGCCGGCGACACCGAGCTGACCGCCGCCCTCGCGGCCGTGGGCGCCGACTGGATCGCCGGCCTCCCCGCCGGACTCGACACCGAACTCGGCCCCGGCGGCCACACCCTCGACGGCGCCCGCTCCCAGCAGCTCGCCCTCGCCCGCGTCGTCCTCGCCGACCCCCACACCCTCGTCCTGGACGAGGCCACCGCCCTCCTCGACCCCCGCACCGCCCGCCACACCGAACGCGCCCTGGCCGCCCTGCTCACGGGCCGTACCGTCATCGCCGTCGCCCACCGCCTCCAGACCGCCCACGACGCGGACCGGGTCGCGGTCATGGAGGACGGCCGGGTGACGGAGCTGGGCACCCACGACGAACTGGTGGCGGCGGGCGGCGCGTACGCGGC
The DNA here is from genome assembly GCF_042753905.1 of Streptomyces sp. NPDC059248. Lineage (NCBI taxonomy): Bacteria > Bacillati > Actinomycetota > Actinomycetes > Kitasatosporales > Streptomycetaceae > Streptomyces > Streptomyces sp. NPDC059248. The sequence goes on from NZ_JBHYZV010000007.1 coordinate 57,160, forward strand.
GCTCTGGGAGTCGTGGCACGGCGGCGACAGCCGCTGACCCGGGCCGGCCGGGAGTTCGTCGCCGGGGGCCGGTTCCTGCATCCCGCCCATCGGGCATTGGCCCTCGTCCACGTCCTGATCCCGAACAGTTCATGCACATCCCTCACCCAGGTCGAATCGATGAGCGCGGAGTGTCATCAGATGGGCAGCGGGCTGGGGTACTCCTGGCTGGTGAGGCCGATGAGGAACGCGGTGTTGGCTTCCACGTTGTGTCCGAGGGCGATCCCGTGGTGGGGGAGCTTGGACAGTCGCCGGACGAGGTCGTCGCGCTGTGCCCGGCTGCTTTCGGTGCCGGCGGGGACGAGCCCGAAGATGTCCGGGTAGCGGTCTTCTGTTCCTGCGGTGAAGAAGTCGGCGGCGTCCAGAGCCCGGCCGTCGTCAAGGACGGCCGGGTTCTCGCCCGTACGGATGCGGGGGAAGAGGATGCGGGAGGCCCGGCCTTCGGTGGCCAGCGGCATTCCGAGCCACCTGTCGATCTGGTCGGGGAAGAACTGGGGCTTGAGTTCCTTGCCCTTCTCGTTCCACAGGGGTTCGCGGGCGTCGGAGGTGAGGGCGTCGGTGACACGCTGGTGCTGAGTGGGATGCAGTCGTTCGCCCGCGAGGACGCGGCCCCGAACGGCGTCGTAGAGGCCGAGCGCGTCCAGGAGACCGAGCCCGACGGCGGCGGCGGCGGGCCAGGGCAACACCCTCACGCCGCCTTCCTCGGGGCGTACGAACACCCGGTCGTTGGCCAGGAGCCGCCATCCGGCTCGGGCCAGCAGCAGGGCCGTGGTGGTCTTGCCCGCTCCCTTCCCGCCGAGGGCGAGCACGGTGTGGTCGTCCTTCACGGCGGCGGAGGCATGGAGGATCGTCCAGCCGTCGGCCAGGAGCTGGGAGCGCAGGAGCTCGCGGGCGAGGCGGGCGGCGGCGGTGGCCACTGGGGTGTCCTCGCCTCCGGCGATCCGCATTCGGCGTTCGCCGGGCTGGTAGCGGAAGGCGAGATCGTGGCCGGGCTGGGCGGCTGTCACCGTGCCGTCGCTCCCGCGCCGGTGGACCATGGCCGCTCCGGCGTACTCGGCACTCTCGTGCGGGTGGTCGAGTACGTCACGGGTCAACTGGGAGAGTTCTGCCGCGTCCACGTCTGCGGCCACGACCGGCCCGGTGGCGGGGCCGCTGAACTCGGCGGCGTTCCACCAGGAGCCGAAGTACCGCTGGGACCAGGCCGGGATGGACAGGACGTCGCTGGTCACGGTCACGGCGCGATCGGCCGTGGTGATCCGGGTGGCGTACGGGTTCACGGGGCGGTGTCTCCTTCGATGCAGTGCTGGATCTTCTGGTAGGCGGTGCGGGTCTTGCGGTCGGCGTCCGCCAGCAGACGCGTCTCGACGGGATCGAGACCGGCCGGGATCACGGTGGGCCTGCCCCCGGTGAACCGCAACGGGGTTCCCAGGCAGGAGCCGTCGGGATTGACGACGGAGAGTTCCACCACTGTGTCCACCAGGCCCAGGGCCGCGGTGAGCGCGGTGAGGACCGCCCCTGCGGGGCCGGAGCGGGCCCGGCCGAGCCCCGCGTTGATCCGGCGGGGGCGGGCGGTCAGTTCCTCGTGGATGTTCCGCAGGGGGATGGCGGCCGGAAGGCCGCCGACGCGGGTGGCGGTGGCGCACACCACCGCGTGGTCGCCGTGCTCGCCGACCACCCGGCCTTCCACCGACGTGACGGGCACGGCGAGAAGGTTGGCGAGGGCGAGGCGGTAGCGGGCGCTGTCGGTGCCGGAGCCGACGCCGTAGACGCGGGCTGCGCCGGAGGCTTCGGCAAACAGCCGGGTCATCACGTCGACGGGGTTGGTGACAACGATCGCCGCCCCGGTGTATCCGGTGAGCCGGCGACCCAACGAGGCGATCAAGGGCGCGTTCGCCGTGAGCCCGGCCATGCGGACGTCGCGTTCGGCGGTGTTGGTGAACTTCGCCCTCGGACAGATCACCAACGCGTCGCAGCCGCGCATGGCGGACACGTCGGTGGTCTCGACCCGGACGGGGGAGGCGATGACCTGGGCCATGTCGTCCAGGTCGGTGACGAGCGCTTCGGCGGAGCGGTCGCTGCCGGAGGCGATCAGCAGCTTCTCGCACCATCCGGCCGCAGTAATCAGGGTGGCGACCGTGTGGCCGACGGCCCCGGCGCCGATGATCCCCACCGTCCCGATACGGCGGTTCACCGGCCGGCCGCCGTCGCCGCGTGGTCCAGGGTGAGCCGCCACAGAGCCGGGCCGTCGGTCTTCGTCTCCAGGGCCGCGGAGGTCCGCTCCAGCATCGCGCAGACCGCGTCCGCCCGCCCGATGACCGCTCGGGCGTGCTCGGGCAGCGGCAGCCCCTGGGGGGCGGTGAGGTAGGTGGTGAGGATGTTCACGGTGTCCATCAGCCACAGGACCACCAGCTGACGCAGCCAGTCGGCGCGTTCAGTGCGGGTCATGCTGCCGGTGGCGCTGTCGGTGAACTGGCCGATCCCGCCCACCACCGCACGTGACCCGGCCTCGTGGGGCGGCACGGCCACCAGATGGAGGACGAGCCGGGAGATCAATTTGCCCAGGTCCATGGCCGGATGCCCCAGCGACAGGCCCGGGTCGAGAAACGCCGGACGGCCGTCGCCGCCGTCGGGGAGAAGGGCGTGCTCGGGCTTCAGGTCTCCGAAGATCACATCCCTGTGGGAACCCGTGAGGACTCCCCGCAGCTTCAGCAGCCGAGAGATCACCGCCTGGAGGACGGGAGCGACGTCGCCCGCCAGGGCGATGTAGGAGGCGGAGCTGATGCCGTTGAACTTGCGGGCGAAGGTCGCCTGAACCGAGCGTTCCGGGATGGCCGCCGCCGTCGCCAGGGCCCTGGTGTCCGGCCGGTCCAGTGCGTCCAGTTCACGTACGACCGTGGCCAGGAGTTCGGCGGTTCGGTGCGGCTGCTTGACGACCAGGTCGGCCAGCGTGGGCCCGTTCACCGGCTCGGTGAACAGCACGCCGCCCGCATAGCCGGCGACCCTCGGAGCCCCCAGGCGGGCGGTGTGCAGGATGCTGTACTGGATCGTCTCCCGCTCCAGCAGCCCGCCCGGGGAGGCGGTGTAGGCGGCCTGTCGGGCCTTGACCTCGGCCCAGTCGCCGCACGCGCCGCGCAGCACGGAGACGAGCGAGACGCCCAGCAGGGACACCTTCGCGAACAGCGGTCGGTCGTCCACCTCGATGCGGTGGACGTAGGCGGTCACGGACGGGATGTGCGGGCCGAAGTGGATGGTCGCCCCCGGCCACAGGCCGACGGCGGTGTGCTCGATCCAGTCGCCGGCGTAGGTCATGACATCGGCCGGAGCCGGAACAGAGGTGGGCACAGCACACTCCTTCAACGAAGGGGAGGACGGTTGGGGTTCAGCGGGACTCGGGGCCGATATCGGGGGCCGATATCGGTGTCGGGTGGCCGGTGTCGAGCGCTTCGGCGGCCTCAGCTCGCAGGTCCCGGGCGGGAGCGGCCAAACCGAGCACGGCGAGGACGGCGGACGCCCATGCCCCGATTGATGCGGCCTGGTCCCGGGCGGTGCCCCCGGGGCTGCCCGCCGCCCTGATTTCCTCTCGTGGTCACCGGTGCCTCCGTCTCCTCGCAGGAGTGGCGCAGCGACCCGTCAACGGTTCCGCTGCCGTGGGGACGCCCGGTGCCCACGCCCGTTCCTGCGGGGTACCGGTCGACGGAAATCCACTCAACTGCCCGGCCTCCGGACACGGGAGGCCCCACGATGTAACCCCGCGTAGTCCTGCGTAACCCACAGGCGAGAGGGCCGGACGGCCATGGCACATGACGGAAATCGTCGCATCGACCATCTCATCCGCGACGCATGCGAGGAGCGTGGGTGGGGCCCTTCCAAACTGGCCAGAGAGCTGGGCATCGCGGCAGGCCAGGGCCCGGACGGCATGAGCCGTCAGTACGCGCGGAAGCTGCTGAGCGGTGACCGTACTCCCGGAGAGCACTGGAGGCCGTACGTCCTCCAGGTCTTACAACTGGATCAACAGGCCGAAACCTCGGCCCGGATTCCCCATTCCGTCGATACCGTGGATTCGATCCTGGCCCTGGGGAGGAACGAAAGCGTGGACCGTCGCAGGTTCTTCACCGTCTCAAGCGGCGGGGCCCTATCCTTCCTCGGCGTCCCCGACGCCGAAGCCATCACCCGCCGCGTCCACGCCGCCAGGAACGGCGTCAAAGTCGGCCACGGCGAGGTTGAGGCTGTCTGGCAGATGGCCCAGGTTCTGGGAGCCAACTCCGCTGAGTACGGCGGTGGCCACGTCCGTCACCTGGCGGTCAGCTACCTCATTCACAACGTCGGCCCCTGGCTTCAGGGCCGTTACACCGAAGCCACCGGCCGTGCACTGTACGCGGCCACCTCACGACTCGCGCACCTCATCGGCTGGATGAGCCAGGACCAAGACGATGAAGCCGCCGCCCGCGACTACTACGTCCACGCCTACCGGCTCGCCGACGAGGCCGGCGAGGAAGAACTCGCCGCTACCGCCCTGCGCGGTCTCACCGCACAGGCCATGGAACTCGGTCCCCGCCACCGTGCCAGGGCCCTGGCCCTGGCGGAGGGATGCGTCGCGCGGGCCAAGGGGATCAACGACCTGCGGGCACGGGCCTACTACGAAATCACCCTCGCCGAGGCCGCCGCCCTCGACGGTGACCACCGCCTCGCCACCCGCACCCTGGCCTCATCCCAGACGCACATCGAACACAACCCCGACGCGCCCTCCGGCACCTCCTGGGCCTCCCACTTCACCATCGGCCGCTGGTCCCACGTCTCCGGCATGATCCTCGCCCATATGGGAGACCTGACCAGTGCCCGGACCCAGCTCCACCAGGCCCTCGATGTCCATGGCCTGGACAGCCGCCGCAGCCGCGCCAACGTCCTCGGCCAACTCGGTGCACTCCACCTTCGCCAAGGCGATCTCGACAGTGCGCTCACCGTCTGGACCCAGTTCCTGGACGCCGCCGAGGGCGTTCAGTCCACCCGCGTACGGGACTCCGCCGAGGACCTGCGCGTCCGCCTCGCCCGCTATCCCGACGACACGGACGCACAAAACCTCGCCGAACGCGCAGCCGCCCTCCTGGCCCGGCAGCCCTGAACACAGCCGGGATACCCGAGCCCCGGGGAACTCCGGTCCCTGCGTCAGCCGTGGACGATTTTGACGGTCGTGACAATGAGAACGGGCGGTCCGGCGACGTCGTAGCGCACGATCGCGCCCCGATGGTGGCTGGCCTCCGGTCCTTCTCCTCGGGGGAGTCGGCCGGGCTGGATCCGTGCCCATACGGGTCGCGGGCCGGCGTCCTGGCCATCGCGGCCTCGAACTCCACCAGCTTCTCGCCGCCCAGGACCGCGCGGACGCCCCCTCTGCTCGACGGGATCTCCACGCGCCTCCCGGCCAGAGGGATGTTCCACACAGGCCCCGCGCCCTCGGTCATGCCCGGCCCTCACTTCACGAAGGCAGCCAAGCCCTCACGGTAGGACTCGGTTCGCCCGGCTCAGTCCCGTTGTCCCGAGCCGATCGCGTCCACCAGGGCGGCGAGCGCGTCGGCCAGGGCGTCGAAGCCGTCGTTCGGGGGGCCGCCCGGTTCGGTCATATAGAGGTCGCGGCGGATCTCGATCATCAGACCGGTCACCCTCGGGTCGCCGTAGTACTCCAGGGGCACATACGTCCCGGCGAAGGGCGTGTTCGGAGCCGTACCGCCGAAGCCGTCGAACGCCCGCTCCGCGGCGGCGACCAGCCACGGCGGGGAGTGCCGCGGGTCCGTGCCCAGACAGACGGGCGGGCGGGGGCCGTCGCCGTGGAGTTCGTACGGGAGGCGGGCGCTCGGGTACGAGTGGACGTCGATCACCACCGCGTGCCCGGCCGCCGCGATCCGGGCCGTGACCGCGCCGGTCATGGCGCGGGCGTACGGCTCGAAGTACCGGCGCACCAGCGGGCCCGGGTCCGTGTCGGCGGGGCGCAGCGGCTCGCGGTGGGTGGTACGGGTGTAGACCGCGCCCATCCCGACCGCCAGCATCTCCTCCCGCTCGTCCGGGAACCGCTCGGGGTCGACCACCAGCCGGGAAAGACCGTTGACGAACAGCCACGGAGCCCGGCCCGCGCCGCGCCCGGCGGCGGCCTCGGCGAGCGGGGCCGTATGGGCGTCCGTGATGTGGTCGAGTTCACGGGCCAGCGCCGCGTCGTCCAGCAGGACGGACGCGCGGGCGTCCGGCGGGATCGTCCGGGACGAGTGGGGGACGTGTAGCAGCACCGGCGAGTCCGGCGCTCCCGCGACCAGGCGGTACGGCTCCGGACTCACGAGGGTCCCTCCGCGGCGCCCCGGACGACGGGATCCTCGGCCGCGACCGGGTCCTCGACGGTGACCGGCTCCTTCGCGAGCGGGTCGCACTCCTCCGAAGCCGGCGCGGGCACCGGAACGGGCGCGGGCGCATTGTCCACGAACCGCAGCAGAAACGGCTCCGTCCAGCGCGCGGCCAGCGGGCCCAGGATCACCAGGATGAGGACGTAGGCGGTCGCGATCGGGCCGATCCTCGGCTCCGACGCCACCGCGAGACCCGCGATCACGATGGAGAACTCGCCGCGCGCCACCAGCGCGCCGCCCGCCCGCAGCCGTCCCTTGGGGCCGATGCCCGCGCGGCGCGCCGCGTACCAGCCGGTGCCGATCTTGGTGGCGGCCGTGACGACCGCCAGCAGCAGGGCGGGCAGCAGGACCGGCGGGATCTCGGTCGGATCGGTCGACAGACCGAAGAAGACGAAGAACACCGCGGCGAACAGGTCCCGGAGCGGGGTCAGCAGCTTGCGGGCGCCCTCGGCGACCTCGCCCGAGAGCGCGATACCGACGAGGAACGCGCCGACGGCCGCCGACACCTGGAGCTCCTGCGCGATACCGGCGACCAGCAGCGTCAGCCCCAGCACCACCAGGAGCAGCATCTCCGGGTTGTCGGAGTTCACGGCCCGGCTGATGACCCGGCCGTGGCGGAGCGCCAGATACAGCACGATGCCGACCGTTCCGAGCGCGATCAGCAGGGTGACGCTGCCGCCCGCGAGACCGACACCCGCGAGGAGGGCCGTCAGCAGCGGCAGATAGACCGCCATCGCCAGGTCCTCCATGACGAGGATGCCCAGGACGACCGGGGTCTCCCGGTTGCCGAGCCGCTCCAGGTCCGTGAGCACCTTGGCGATCACACCGGACGAGGAGATCCAGGTGACGCCCGCCAGGGCGACCGCCGCGACAGGACCCCAGCCGAGCAGCAGCGCCGCCGCCGCGCCGGGGATCGCGTTCAGGGCGAAGTCCACCAGGCCCGAGGGGTACTGCGTCTTCAGACTGCCGACGAGTTCGGAGGCGCTGTACTCCAGACCGAGCAGCAGGAGCAGCAGGATCACGCCGATCTCGGCGCCGACGGCGACGAAGTCCTCACTCGCGCTCATCGGCAGCAGCCCGCCGGTCCCGAACGCCAGCCCCACCAGCAGATACAGCGGGATCGGGGAGAGCCCGATCCGGCCCGCGAACCGGCCTATGAGCCCGAGCCCGAGGATGATGGCCCCGAGTTCGATCAGCAGTGTCGTGGTGTGGTGCACGGCTCAGCCTTCCGCGATGATCTCGGCGAGGGCGTCGACGCCCTCGCGGGTGCCCACGGCGACCAGGGTGTCCCCGAGGGCGAAACGGAAGTCGGGACCGGGCGACGGGTGGGCCCCCGTACGGCGCAGGACGGCGACGATCGAAGCGCCGGTACGCGCCCGGGCCCGGGTTTCGGCGAGTACTTCGCCGATGTAGGGCGAGCGGGTACCGATCTGGATGTGCTCGGTCACCAGGTCGATGCCGTCGGTACGGACGGCGTCGATCGGCGCCGGGTCGATCAGGTGCGCGACCGCCGTGGCCTCGGCGGCGGAGAGGGGGACCTCCACCACACAGGCGTCGGGATCGTCCGACTTGTAGAAACCCAGGAACCGGCGGCCGTCGTGATGTACGACGACGGAGATGTGCCGACCCGCCTCGGTCGTGAAGTCGTATTGCGTACCGACTCCCGGCAATGAGGTCCGACGGGTGCCCATGGTCGCCTCCCGGGGCGTGACAGAGCCGCCCGCGGGCCGCCGCGCGCTACACGCGGGACCGTCGAGCGGCCGAAAAGTGTGCTGAACGAACGCATTTTACGGTGTACGCGGTCCGGCGCGCCGGGCGCCGGTGTGACGGTCCGGCGAACAGGTCGTCCGGGACATGTACGGGAGGCTGCCGAACTCGGGCACGGCGGTCCCCCCGTCCGCCGCGCCGGACACGGCCCCGTGCTCCAGGGGCGCGGGGAACCGCGCGACAAGCCACGCACGGTCCGCGGACCGCCGTCATGGCTCGGGCGCCGGGCGCTCCCGGGCGTTTCGTGCGGTGCGGGCGGCCCGTCGCGGGGCGCGGGCCCGGGCGGCGGCGCGCGCCCCGCGGCGGAGGGCCGGCCCCGTCAGGCGCGGCCCCCCGGCGGCAGCGCGTCGATCGCCGCCGAGACGCGGTCCCAGGTCTCCTTGTCGCGTTCCAGTGGCGGGAGTTCCGCCGGGGCGGGGCCGTCGGCGGCCCAGGCGCGGGAGATCGCGACCGGGTCGGCGCCGGACGCGGCCGAGTGGGCGAGGGCCGCCGCGCCCAGGGCCGTCAGGTCCGCAGCGGCGGGCACGATCAGGGGACGGCCGGAGAGCCGGCGTACCGTCTCCCGCCAGTGCCGGCCCCGGGCGCCGCCGCCGATCAGGCGGAGGGGGAGGGCCGCCGTGTCCGGGGCGGACGGGTCGAGGCCGCAGGCCGTGAGGACCTCGTCCAGGGCGCGCAGGACCGTCACCACCGCGCCCTCGTACGCGGCGCCCAGGATCTGCTGACGGGTCGTGGCGTGGCGCAGGCCGGTCAGCAGCCCCGAGGCACCGGGCAGATCGGGGGTCCTTTCGCCGTCGAGGTACGGCAGCAGGACCAGGTCGCCGCCCGCCTCGGCCGCTTCCCGGCCCAGACCGAGCAGGGTCGCGATCCGGTCCACGGCGAGGGTGCAGTTCAGGGTGCAGGCCAGCGGGAGATACGTACCGTCCGTCGCCGCGAAGCCGGAGAGCGCCGGGGTCACGGGCCTGACGCGGGTGGCCGCGTACACCGTGCCGGACGTCCCGAGGCTCAGGACGGGACGGTCGAGGAGCCCGGCGTTCCCGAGCCCGAGCCCGACCGCCGCCGCCATGTTGTCCCCGGTGCCCGCCGCGACGGCGATCCCCCGGGGCAGCCCGAGGAACTCCGCGGCGGCGGTGGTGAGGGAGCCCGCCCGGGTGCCGCCGGTCGGCGCGACCTCGGGCAGCAGGGCCGGGTCGAGGCCGATGAGGGCGAGGAGTTCCGGGTCGTACGTGCCCGTGCCGGTCGCGTACCAGCCGGTGCCCGACGCGTCGCCGGGATCCGTGACCGCGGCGCCGCACAGCCGCTCGGTGAGGAAGTCGTGGGGGAGCCGTACGGCCGCCGCCGCGGCCACCGATGCCGGTTCGTGCTCCGCCAGCCAGCGCCACTTCGCGGCGGTGAGCGCCGCCACCGGAGCGGACCCGGTCCGCCCGGCCCAGCCGTCCGCCCCACCGTCGAAGGCCCCGGCCAGCGCCGCCGCCTGCGGGGCGGACCGGGTGTCGTTCCACAGCAGGGCCGGACGTACCGGACGTCCCGCGCCATCGAGGACGACCAGCCCGTGCTGCTGGCCCGCCACGCCGATACCGGTCACCGCCGACGCCCGGACACCCGACTCCGCGAGGCCCTGCGCGACGGCGTCCCGCAGGGCCCGCCACCACCCCTCCGGGTCGCTCTCCCGGGCGCCCGCGCCGCCGGTGACCTCGTGCGCGGCCCGACCGACCGCCAGTACCTCACCGCTCGCCGCGGCCGTGATCACCGCCTTCGCCGACTGGGTCGAGCTGTCCACACCGATGACCACGGGCTGAGCGGGCATCGCTCCACCTCTCCGCATGCGATCTATTTGAATTTTCGGCGAACAAATTACGCCAATCTCCGGCTGAGCGACAGATGTTGTACCCCTATCGCGTGCGGCGGCCCCTGTGCATCATTAGTCAATGAACTGAACAAACATCCCTTCACTCTCGCGATCGAAGGCGGCCAGAGCCATGACACCAGCCAGGACAGCAGCCGGCGGAGGGTACGCCCCGACCCCGGCCGACCGGTTCAGCTTCGGCCTGTGGACGGTCGGCTGGCAGGGCCGGGATCCCTTCGGCGACGCCACCCGGCCCTCCCTCGACCCGGTCGACACCGTGCACCGCCTCGCCGACCTGGGCGCCTACGGCGTCACCTTCCACGACGACGACCTCATCCCCTTCGGCGCCTCCGACCTCCAGCGGGAACGCCGGGTCAAACGCTTCCGCACGGCCCTGGACGACACCGGCCTCATCGTCCCCATGGCCACCACCAACCTCTTCACCCACCCCGTCTTCAAGGACGGCGCCTTCACCGCCAATGACCGCGACATCCGGCGGTACGCGCTCCGCAAGACGATCCGCAATATCGACCTCGCCGCCGAACTCGGGGCCCGGGTCTATGTCGCCTGGGGCGGGCGCGAGGGCGCCGAGTCCGGCGCCGCCAAGGACGCCGGCGCCGCCCTCGACCGGCTGAAGGAGGCGTTCGACCTGCTCGCCGAGTACGTCACCGAACAGGGCCTGCCCCTGCGGTTCGCCGTCGAGCCCAAGCCCAACGAACCCCGCGGCGACCTCTTCCTGCCCACCGTCGGCCACGCCCTCGCCTTCATCGAACGGCTGGAGCGCCCCGGCCTCTTCGGGGTGAACCCCGAGGTCGGACACGAACAGATGGCCGGACTGAACGTCCCGCACGGCGTCGCCCAGGCCCTGTGGGCGGGCAAACTGTTCCATATCGATCTCAACGGCCAGAGCGGCGTCAAATACGACCAGGACCTCCGCTTCGGCGCAGGCGACCTCCGCTCCGCCTTCTGGCTGGTCGACCTGCTGGAGACGGCGGGCTACGAAGGCCCGCGCCACTTCGACTTCAAACCGCCGCGCACCGAGGACGCGGACGGTGTGTGGGCCTCCGCCGCCGGATGCATGCGGAACTATCTGATCCTCAAGGACCGGGCCGCCGCCTTCCGGGCCGACCCCCGGGTCCGGGACGCGCTGCGCGCCGCGCGACTGGACGAACTCGCCGTTCCCACCGCCGCCGACGGACTCGACGAGCTGCTGGCGGACCCGTCCGCGTACGACCTCTTCGACGTGGACGCGGCGGCGGAACGCGGCATGGCCTTCGAGGAGCTGGACCAACTGGCCCTCGACCACCTCATCGGCGCGGCCTGAGGCCGCCGAACGCCTCCGGGCTCCCGGGGCCGGGCCCGCATCAGGCCCGGCCCTCGGGCGGTCAGCCGACGGGGGCGCGGCCCGAGTACGCCAGCGGATCCGTCAGAACGTCCTGGACGACCAGACCGGCCGCGCCCCGGACCGCGTCCGTCGACGGCGAGGAGGCCCGCAGCCGCGCGGCGGCCACCGGCCACAGACCGGAGACCACCCGGCCCGCCAGCTCACGGCCCGCGGGCGGGCCGAGCCAGGGACTCAGCGGGCGGTAGATGCCGCCGAGCACCACCGCGTCCGGGTCGAAGAGATTGACCGCGCCCGCGACCACCCGGCCCAGCATGGTGCCCGCCCTGGCCAGGGCGGTCAGGGCCCGCTCGTCGCCCGCCCGGGCGCGGTGCGCCAGTTCGGCGACGGCCGTGGCACCGTCGGACTCGTCGAGACCGGCGGCCCGCAGCAGCGCCGACTGGCCCGCGTACTGTTCGAGACAGCCCCGGGAGCCGCAGCGGCACTCGGGGCCGTCCGGCGCCACCACGGCATGCCCGATCTCCCCGGCGAAACCGTGCGCGCCGCGCAGCAGTTCGCCGCCGAGGACCAGGGCGCCGCCGACCCCGATCTCCCCGCTGAGATAGAGGAACGTCCGGGCGTCCCCGAGCCCCCCGAACCACAGCTCGGCGAGCGCCGCCAGATTGGCCTCGTTCTCGGCGCGCACCGGGAGCACGGGCAGCCGGGGGCGCTGGGTGGCCAGGGCGTCGGCGAACAAGCTCTCGGCGGGGACCCGGTTCCAGCCGAGATTGGGCGCCGAGCGGACCGTACCGGAGGCGACGAGTCCGGGGAGGGCGAGCGCCGCGCCGACCGGGTGCAGATCCTGTTCGGCGGCGGAGGCCAGGGCGCGGGCGGCGATCCGGGCCGCACGGGCCAGGACCCGGGCCGGCGCGGCGCCGCGGTTGTCGAGGTGCTCCACCAGCCGGACCCGGTCCGTGCCCGCGAGATCGACCACGCAGACGGAGACGTAGTCGACGTTGATCTCGACACCGAGTCCCGCGAAGCCGGTCCTGGCCACCTTCAGTACGGTCCCCGGCCGCCCCGCCTGACCGCTGAAGGTCTTGCCCGACTCGGAGAGGAAACCCGCCTCCAGCAACTGCTCGACCAGGGACGAGATCGCGGCCCTGGTGAGGCCGGAACGGGCGGAGACCCCGGCGCGGGTGGTCTCCCCGGCGTCGCGCACCGCGCGCAGGACGAGGCTCAGATTGTGGCGGCGTACGGTGTCGCGCCCCGCCTTGGGCTCCAGCGGATCACGGCCGGGCCGCCCGGCCGTACCGGGCGAAGGGCGGTTCCCGGCGGACCCGCCCCGGTCGCCCCGGTCGGCGGGACCCCCGGCGGACGGGGATACGGGGACGGGTGCCCCCGGAACCGGGACGGCGGGCGGCCGGGGGGAGGAGGGCGCCGGGAGTTCGGCCGGACGCGCTCCCGGGTGGCCGGTCCGCGCGGGCCGCGCGGCTCTGTCCATACGGCGTCAGCCCTGGGATCCGCGGTAGCCCAGCGACGCCTCGATACGGCCCGCGAGCCCGTCGCGCCGGTGGGAGCCGCGTCCGGTGGAACCGCGGCCGGCGAGCCAGGGGCGGCAGCGGCTGCCGAGGAGCAGGCCGAAGCTCTCCGCCTCGTTCTCCTCGCACTGGTCGAAGCGGGTCCGCGCGGCGACCGAGAGGACCGTGTCCCGCAGATCCGTGTCCCCGGAGAGCAGCCGGGCGGCGACCGCGGCGCCCTCGACGTGGTGCGAACGGTGGTCCGCTTTCATATGCCACAACTCATGACCGAGGATGACGAGTTGATGATCGGGCGCGGTCCGTTCCTCGATCACGATCAGATCCCGGTCGGTCATGTCGAGCCAGAGCCCGCTCGCGGTCCCGGACGGGAAGGCGGCCGTACGGACCAGGACCGGGCGGCCCCGGTGGGTGCTCATCCCCGCGCACAGGGCCGCGTAGAGGTCGGCGGGTTCCGCGGGCGCGGGCAGGTCGATCGCGGCCACCAGTTCGCCGCAGAGCCGACGCATCTGCTTGGCAATGCCCATCGTGCTCCTCTCCTCCTCGGCGCCTGTCGTTGCCGGTCGATCCTCGTCGTCGTGCCCGCGTGTCGTGTGCCGCGTGTCGTGTACCGCTTACCGCTTGCCGCTTGCCGGGTGCCGCGTGCCGTCGGCTGCGCCGCGCTCACACGGGGTACCGGCCGGTCGCCGGTCGCCCCTCGCATCCTCGCGCGAACCGGGCCGGTGCTGAAGTCAGGTTTCCGTCTGGTTCGGGCCGCCGGATGCGCCGGATCCGGCCGATTCGCTCCGCCCGGTCGGCTTGACGCTCTCCAACAGCATGTCGAGCCACTCGGTGACCTTGTCGCGGTGCTTGTCCGTGGGGAGTTGCGCGGCCCGCCAGGCGATCCCGCGCACCCCGTGGTCGAGCAGCAGCCGCTCCAGCGGATCGCCCTCCCCGGCGAAGTCCGTCAGCAGCCGCTGCTCGGTTCTGAGGAGGGCGTCGTTGAGCGCCTGGGTGTCGTCGGCGGTGAGGAATCCGGCATGGACCCCGAAGAACCGCTGGATCGCGTCGCAGTGCTCCATCGTCGGACGGCGGTCGCCGTTGATGAGGGCACCGGCCTGCTGTCGTGACATCCCCGCGCCGTCGGCGATCTCCTGCTGGGTGTAGCGGCGTCCGTTCGGCTTCAGCCGGGTGCGGCGGAGCAGGTCGAACCGCTGGAGGAAGCGTGCCTGAAGATCGGCCTCCCCGGCCGGGCGCCCTTCGAGGAGGGCGGCGGCCGTGTCGGCGGGGACACCGGAGGCCTCCGAGAGCTGATGGACGTCGAAGACCTCGCCGTGGCTCAGTCCGAGTCGGTCCGCGAGTTCGGCGACCCGGGAGACGGAAGCCGCCAGAGTGTCGGCGGCTGCCGGACCCGGAACCGAGAAGCCGTCTGTCACCAGTAGGTCTCCTAGATCACGCGAGAGGGCTCCGCACACAGTTGGCTGCCCGGAGATTAACGGTTTCGCGGGCGGGCAACCAGCTTTTGCCACAGCTGTGGCGAGATTCGAGCGGTCGGGGGCGCGGAATGCCACGATAGTTGACATGCTCTGCTGGGCAGGAGCAGGATCGCAGGGGCGGGGCGAAGATCGATGACGCCGCCGCAGCGGGAAGTTCGAGAAGGGTGGCGTTCTCGATGACACATGAGACGGGGGGCAACCGTCCTGGTGTCCACGGGCGTCGGGGATGCACGGGGTCCGGGAGCGGCCGGGGCAGTCTGCGGTCGCGGAGATTCGCCGATCTGGTCCGGGGACGCCGCGAGGAACTGGGCCTGAGCGAGGCCGATGTGGCGGCCAGGCTGGACATCAGCACCGGCACCTACGGCACCTGGGAGCGCACTCCGGCCCACGAGTGGACCGAGGAGCGGCTCCACGCGCTGGTCAAGGCGCTGGAGATGACGGACCAGCAGGGCGGCTGGCTGTTCCGGCTGGCCGTCGACCGCGAGATGCCGGCCCCGACCCAGCCGCCGGCCCGTAAGGACGTCCTGCCGCTGGGGCCCGCGCGCCCCTCGGGCGCCGCCTTTCCGCGGCGTACACCGGTCGGACCGCTGCTGCCCTTCCCGCCGATCACGTCCCCGCCGCCGCGATCGGTGCCGACCCCGCCCGCCGACCCCGCGACCCAGGCATATCTGCGGGACTACGCGGCGATGATGGACGCGGTCCCGCTGCCTTCGGTCCTCTTCGACCGGCGCTGGGACGTGGCGCACGCCAACCCCGCCTTCCAGGAGCTGTTCCGCGGGGTCGGGGAACACCCGACGGCGATGCCGGACCAGAACTTCCTGCGGTTCGTGCTCTTCCACCCGGACGCCGGGGCCGTGCTGGGCGACCGCGAGACCAGCTGGTGCCTGCCGCTGCTCGCCCAGCTGGAGACGGCGCTGGAGCAGTACGCCGACGACGGTGTGCTTCAGGCCATTCGCCGGGACATCGAGGACGACCCCATCATGGACGCGGCCTTCCGCAGCGGACTGCCGCACTGGGTGCGCGCGACCGGCGCCGCCGCCGTCCATCACGACGGCGCCGTCCGTACGGTCCACCACCCCGACCCCCGCTGGGGCCGGGCGGAGTGCCGCATCGTGGACGAGACACCGGCGACCCTGGAGGACTGCGGGTTCACCCGGATGACCCTGGTGATGCGGGAGTACCGCGCGCCGGGCGCGCCGGACGCCCGCCGGAAGAAGTCCAAGACGCATCTGCGCGCGGTGGGCGGCGCCTGACGGGCCCCGGCCCTTCGGCCCGTTGCCCGGCCCCCGCCCGACGCCCCGGGATCGGTCACGGTACGTCACCGAGGCCGAAAATATCCGGAATTGGACGTTCCGAGAAGTGCGGGCCTTGTCAGGCCGGGGCGCTGCCACCAACATGACCGCATGTCCCAGCGATGTCCCGCCGCGGCGGCGGACGATCCGGCCGGTTCCGGCGGTACCCGCCGCGAACCCGCGCCCATGAGCGCGGCCTTCTTCCCCGTGACCGCCGGCCGGGCCGCCGGCGGGACCGGCCGCGCGGCGTGTGCCACGCCCGTACCGCAGCGGTGAGTGCCCGTGCCCGCGGCCGCCGCTCGGCGTCCGGTTCCCCGGTGCGGGACCGGGACGGGTCGGGCTCGTCCGAGGAGCCGTACAGAGCGGCTTTCCCGGCAGTGCCTGCCGTCCCGGCTTTCCCGGCCGTCCCTGTCGTCGTCCGGGCCGCCCCGGCCGTCCCGGTCCGCCCGCCCGTAGCGCCGTCGGCTCCCGGCGCCCCGGGGGCGCGGTACGGCCGACTTTGTGGAGGCCCGGGCCCCTGTCTTCCCCAAGCAGAGGCCCGGACCTCTCCCCCTTCCCCATTTCCCCCGTTTTCCCCCTTCGCCCCGGTGTCCCGTGCTGTCGCGGGCGACATCGTCGCCCGGACCGGGTCACCGGAACGAAGCCACGGCCCATTCCGCGGCGAGCACCAGGGCGACCCCGGCGCCGAGGACCGCCGTGGCGACTCTGGTCCGTCCGGCCTTGCTGAGCACCAGCGCGCTGCCCGACATGATCAGCGCGACACCGTAGAAGCCCATCGTCAGTACCGAGTGCGTGCTGCCGAGCCGCAGGGCGAGAACCGCCCCCACCGCGACCATGATCACGGTGGAGAGGACGACCCGTACCCGGCGAGCCTGGCGTGGTGTGAGCCCCTGTCGTTCGGGGACCGAATTGGCTTCCGACATGCGCGAAAGCCTATCCGTCCGCCCTTCGGCGGGAGGCTCGGTGACCGGATCCGCGGTGATCACGGCCGGTTCCGGCTAGCCCCGCCCACCGGCGTCGCCCCACAGGGGCGCGATACCGGTGAGCCGGCAGGCCGGCGGATGGCGGGGAAGGGATGGTGTGTAGGGACTGTTGTCGTCGGGCCGGTGGAGGGTCGCTTCCTGCCTCAGCACGGGCCCTCCGTTCCCCGGGGGAAGGAGACCCCGTACGGAATGTGCGTATGCGCCAGTTCGGCCCATACCGTACGGCCGCTGCCGTGCAGGGCCGAGTGCGCGCCCCACGCGTGGGAGACCGCCTCCACGAGCAGCAGTCCCCGGCCGCGTTCCTCGGCCTCGCGCGAGTGGCACACCTGCGGGCCCGAGGGCGCGCAGCCCTGGTCCCGCACGCTGATCCGCAGGTGCTCCACCCCGTTGAGCAGTTCGCAGGCGACCAGATGGCTGCCGCTGTGCACCACGGCATTGGTCACCAGTTCGGATATCACCAGCATGGCGGTGTCGTGCGTGTCACCGCCGATACCCCAGCAGCGCAGCCGGTCCCCGGTGAGCTGGCGGGCTCTCGAAACGTATTCGACGCGCGCCGGGAGCTCGAAGCCGTACCGATGGTGGTCGGCCTCCGAGCACGGATCCAGGAGTGGGGCGTGGCGCGTGTCGTGGTTCACAACCAACACTGTCGCGCTGCAATCGACATTTTGGCAAGGGTCACTGTGAATTTTTCAGAGTGGGCATATTCAGCGACACTGGGTGCGTGGCAGACTGCACGCATCAGCACGTGGGGAGGTCTTCGAAGTGAGTGAACCGCGGTCCGCCCCCACCGTGGGGCAGGTCGTCCTCGGCAAGCGCCTGCAGGATCTGCGCGAGCGCGCCGGACTCAAGCGCGAGGAGGCCGCCAAGGTCCTCCGCGTCGCCGCGGGCACCATTCGCCGGATGGAGACCGCCGAGGTCGCGTTGAAGATCCCGTACGTACAGCTTCTGCTGGACGCCTACGGCATCGGCGACGAGGAGGCGCGCGGCTTCATCGAGCTCGCCGAGGAGGCCAACAAGCCCGGCTGGTGGCAGCGCTTCCACGACGTCCTCCCCGGCTGGTTCAGCATGTACGTCAGCCTGGAGGGCGCCGCCAGCCTGATCAGGGCGTACGAGCCGCATTTCGTCCCCGGACTGCTGCAGAGCGAGGACTACGCCCGCGCGATCATGCTCAGCGGGGCCATCGGGCAGACCGATCCCGATGACATCGAGCGCCATGTGGCGCTCCGGATGGAGCGGCAGTCGCTGCTGCTCCAGCCCGACGCACCCAGACTGTGGGTGATCATGGACGAGACGGTGTTCCGCAGGCCCGTCGGCGGCCCCGGCGTGATGCGCGAGCAGATCGACAGACTGCTCGAAGGCGCCGAGCTGCCCCATGTCACCCTGCAGATCGCGGAGTTCGCGTCCGGACACCACCCCGGCACCTATGGGCCGTTCGTGCTGTTCCGGTTCGCGGTCCCCGAGCTCCCGGACATGGTGTACAGCGAATACCTCAGCGGGGCCGTCTATCTCGACGCCCGCCCCGAGGTCGCCTCGCACCTTGAGGTTCTGGACCGCATGGCGGCCCAGGCCGCGACTGCACAACGCACGAAGGAGATCCTCAACGATCTCCGCAAGGAGCTGTGAATGGATCACATATACAACGGGATGCCGGCCACCGAGCTGGGCGACGCGGGCTGGCACAAGCCGTGGAGCGGCGGGAACGGCGGCAACTGCTTCGAGACGATGAAGCTGGCCGACGGCCGGGTGGCCGTGAGACAGTCCGCCGATCCCGAAGGCCCCGCCCTGATCTACACCCCGGGTGAGATCGCCGCGTTCATCCAGGGCGCCAAGTCCGGCAAGGCGGACTTCCTGCTCACCTGAGCGGATGCCACCGGCCGGCGCGGCCACGGGGCACCCCGACTCCGCCGCCGCTCCCGCCCGTGATCCCCGCCCGGTTCCGTTCCGCTCACCGATTACCCGATACCGATACCGATATTGATGGTGTTGATGTCCGACCGATCCTCGTCCGACGGCTGTTTACCCTCGTCGACCAGACCGTCCCCGGCTACCCGGCCGTCGCCCGACCGGCGACCGGACCGGAAAGCCTCGTGGTGGCCGCTGCCACCGCGGAAGAAACGGCGTGCGGGCCCGAGCCCCGCACGCCGTTCGTCATTTCCCGGGTCCCGGGACCCGCGGGGCGCCGGACCCGGGCGGCGGCGGTTCAGTCCCGGTCGTCGTCCGGTGTGAAGAGATACCGGTCGAGCATGATCCCCGCGTCGGCGAGCACCCCCGGATCGCCCGCCGGGTCCTCCCGGAAGGCCAGATCGAGCAGATTGCTGCCGACCTGGACGGCGAGCCCGACCCGGCGGAGCGACTCGTCGTCGTCCGGCACCCCGTACTCCCGTACCAGCACCCGGTGCGCGAGCCGCGTGATCGTCGTGTCCGCCAGGCGGGCGTCGTCCTTGAGCACGGCCAGCCGGGGCCCCACGTACCAGATCCGGTGATAGCCCGGATGCGCCCGGAAACGGTCCGCGTACGCGTCGAGCAGCAGGGTCATCAGCTCCCGCGGCCGTTCGGGCATCGGCCCGGCGAGAATCCGCTCCGCGATCTCCACATCGTGGCGGAGCCAGCGGCGGACGAGTGCGACGACGATCGCGTTCCGATCCGGAAACAGCTCCCGTACCGTCTCCTCGGGCACATCCGCCCCGGCGGCGATCCGCGGTATCCCCAGATCCTCGCAGGCCACGTCCTCCAGCAGAGCGGCGGCGGCGTTCAGGATCCGGTCGGACATCTCGCGGTGCTGCTCGTCGTCCATGGAGGCCACCGTATCGACCGGCGCAGGTGGTCCGCACCGGCGCGCGAGGGGGCCCGCGCGCGCGGATACGAGCCGGTCGCGTACCCGCGGACGATCCCCCCGGTGATCACCGGCATGTACACGATCTAGGGTCGACCGAGTGCCCGACATATCGATGACCACCCTGATCGCCCTCGCGCTCGCCGCTGCGGCCGCGGGCTGGATCGACGCCGTCGTGGGCGGCGGCGGACTGCTGCTGCTCCCGGCGCTCCTGCTCGGTCTGCCCCAGGCCCCGGCCGCCCAGATCCTCGGCACGAACAAGGCCGTGGCGATCGTGGGCACCACGGGCGCGGCCGTCACCTATCTGCGCCGGGCCGCCATCGACGTCCGTACGGCGGTACGGATCGGACTGGCCGCGCTCGCCGGTTCGACGCTGGGCGCCTTCTTCGCGGCGGGCATCAGCAGCGCCGTCCTGCGGCCCGTCATCATGGTCGCCCTGGTGGCCGTGGCCGTGTTCGTGCTGCTGCGCCCCGGGTTCGGCACCGGCGCCGCGGAGGGCCCGACGACCCCCGCCCGGGCCCGGGTCGTCACCGCGATCGTCCTGGTCGGCGGCGGAATCGGCTTCTACGACGGACTCTTCGGACCGGGTACCGGAACGTTCCTCGTGCTCGCGCTGACCGCCGTACTCCATCTCGACCTGGTGGCCGCGTCCGCGACGGCGAAGGTCGTGAACGTCTGCACCAACGCGGGCGCGCTGGCGATGTTCGCCTACCAGGGCTCGGTGCTCTGGCAACTCGCGGCCGTCCTCGCCGTGTTCAACCTCGCCGGTGCGACCGTCGGGGCGCGGATGGCGCTCAGCAAGGGCAGCGGCTTCGTCCGGGGCGTTCTGCTGACGGTGGTCATCGGCCTGGTGGCGAAGCTGGCGTTCGACCAGTGGGCCGGGTGACGGTTTTCTGCCCGGACGCGGAGTTGTCCACAGGCCGGGGACCGGCTCCGCGGGATCACGTACGGTGAGATCACCTTCGAGACGAGGTGGTGTGAGCCCATGGTGGAACCGTCCGCGCCCAAGCCCTCCGGCGGCGGGTTCGTCCGCGACGGGGTGTGGCACTCGGTCCCCCGTAGAGCCGTGCCCGGCGCCCCCGTCGACGCCCTGATCCTGGTGGACGCGCAGACCGCCTTCCTCTCGGGGCCGGAAGCCGTCCCCGACGCCGGGAAGCTGCTCGCCCGGCTGACTCCGCTGCTGGCCCGGGCCCGCGCGGCGGACGCGCTCGTGGTCCATCTGCGCAACGACGGCGAGCCGGGCGCCGTCGACGAGCCCGGGAAGCCGGGCTGGGAGCTGTATCTGCCGGTGCGCGAATCGCCCCGGGAAGTGGTGCTCGCCAAGGCCACCGACGACGGATTCGACGGCACGGGCCTCGGCGATCTGCTCGACCGCCACGGTGTGCGGAGCGTCGTGATAGCGGGCGTGCTGTCGGAGATGTGCGTGAGCGCGACGGCCGCGGGCGCGGTGGAGCACGGCCTGCGGGTCGTCCTGCCCCATGACACCCACACGACCTACGGCCTCGACGACATCCCGCCGTCCGTGGTCTCCCGCGTCGCGGAACACGCGCTCGGCTCCGACCCCGAGTTCGTGACGACGGCGGACGCGGTGACGTTCACGAGACCCGGGGCGGCGGCGGGGGAGACGGCGTAGCCCCGCGACGGCCGTCGCGGATACAGGATCATCGGCCACCCGCCGGAACGGTGCGGGCCATCCCCGCGGGGGCACGGGCCGCGCATCGTACGGGGACTCGGGACTCGGGACTCGGGGCCCGGAGTACCGAGAGCGTCGGTGATCCGGCCGGGGTGACGGTGATCATATCGATTCCGGAGGATCTCCCCGGTGACCGTTCCGGTCCCGTGGTAGACCGGACGCGGACAGTGCCGCCGTGGTGAACCGGCGGGAGGAAGACGGGGGTTCGGGGTGCGGGGACGACGACAGCTCAACTACCGGGACGCCGTGGCGATCCTGACCGGGGACAGCGCCGGGCTCGCCGCCGCCGACCGGGCGCTCGGGGGAGTGCTCTCGGTCGCGACCGGCGGTGTCAGCGACGCCGTGCTCAATCTGCTCGACGCACAGGGGCGGGTGCTCCGGCTCGGCCGGGAGCTGACGGCCAATCTGCGCGGCGGACTGACCGACGCCGACCGGGCCACCCGGACGGACCGGATCGCCGCCGCCCACACCGTCCTCGTGATCACCGCGTGGTTCGAGGCGCTCGGCGAGGCCGAACTCCCCTTCCGCCTCCAGGACCTGGAGCTGACGGGACGGGAGCAGGTGGCGATCACCGGCGGCGGCTGGACGCCGGGTACCGACTTCTTCGGCGCCCTGGTCGACTTCGCCGTCAGCCCGCCCGCGCCCCATCGGCCGTACGAGGAGAACCTCGGGCTCGTCCGCTCCCGCTACGGGCTGTTCTGGCGCGGGCTCGCCGACTTCGTCCGGGGGCTCGCGCTCTACGAGAGCCTCGACGACGGCGCCCGCACCTGGGTGGCCCGGGTGGACGACTCGCTCGTCGACCGGGCCGTGGACCGCTACGAGGAGCTGTACACCCAGCTCGCCGGGGACGTCCCCGAGTTCGGCTTCTGGTCCGGGCAGATCGAGCACCAGGCCACCCGGATCACCGTCCGCCAGTCGCTCACCGGAATCGAGGCGACCCTCACCGGCCTGAGCACCGCCCAGCCGCCGCGCCACGCCGCCGCGGCCCTGGTCACCGGCTACCAGGCCGCCCTCGGCCGGGCGATCCTCGCCGAGGGCAACGCCCCGGCGGGCGTCCTCATGCCCAGCCTCGGCGAGGGCTATATCGACCCCGACTTCCGGCTCCGCGAGGTCGCCCCGGGAGCCGCGGGACCCGCCGACGAGGACTGGTGGGCCTCGTCGGACGTCCGCTCCGACCTCACCGAGTGCCTCGCGGGACTGCTCACCCAGCCCGAGTACACCCGTACCCCCCTCGTCGTCCTCGGCCAGCCCGGCGCCGGCAAGTCCGTCCTGACCAAGATCCTCGCCGCCCGGCTGCCCGCGGCGGGCTATCTGCCGGTACGGATCCTGCTGCGCGAGGTCCCCACCGACGTCGAAGTCCAGGACCAGATCGAGTACGCGGTCCGGGCCGCGACCGGCGAACGCGTCACCTGGCCCGAACTCGTCCGCGCCGCCGGGGACGCCGTCCCCGTCCTCCTCTTCGACGGCTACGACGAACTCCTCCAGGCCACCGGGGTCAGCCAGTCCGACTTCCTCACCCGCGTCACCCGCTTCCAGGAACGCGAGGCCGACCAGGGCCGCCCGGTCTTCGCCGTCGTCACCAGCCGCACCGCCGTCGCCGACCGGCCCCGCTACCCGGAGGGCACGGTCGCCCTCCGCCTCGAACCCTTCAACGCCGGCCAGGTCGAACTGTGGCTCGGCTGGTGGAACCGGATCAACGCCGCCTATCTGGCCGGGCGGGGGCTGCGCCCCCTCCCCGCCGAGGTCGCCGTACGCCATGGCGCGCTCGCCTCCCAGCCGCTGCTCCTGCTGATGCTGGCCCTGTACGACGGCACCGACAACGCCCTCCAGCGGGCGACGGCCCCCGGAGCCGAGTTCGACGAGGCCGCGCTCTACGAGCAGTTGCTGACCTCCTTCGCCGCCCGCGAGATCATGAAGTCCGACCCGGGGCTGCCGCAGCGCGAGCTGGAGGCCCGCGCCGAGCAGGAACTCCAGCGGCTCTCCCTGATCTCCTTCGGGATGCTCAACCGCCGCCGCCAGTGGATCACCGCCCAGGAGGCCGAGGCCGACCTGGCCGCGATCCTGGGCCGCGACGCCACCGTCGGCGACGACTTCCAGGCCCCGCTGAGCCGGGGCGAGATCGCCCTCGGCCGGTTCTTCTTCGTCCAGCGGGCCCAGGCGTTCCGCGACAACGAGCGGATGGCGACCTACGAGTTCCTCCACGCCACCTTCGGCGAGTACCTCGTCGCCCGGCTCGCCGTCCAGCTGCTGGAATCCCTCCTCGACCAGCGTCCCGCGCTCACCGTCGGCAGGACCCGGGTCGACGACGAACTGCTATATGTCGTCCTGTCGTTCGCCACCCTCGCCTCCCGGCAGATCCTCCCCTTCGCCGCCGCCCGGATCGCCCGCATCCCCGAAGCCGACCGGGAACGCCTCGCCGAACTGCTCCTCACCGTCCTCGCCGACCACCGCACCCGGACGGAGCACCGCTACGCCGACTACCGCCCCGAGGTCCGCGCCACCTCCTCCCGCCACGGCCTGTACTCGGCCAATATCGTCCTGCTCGCGGTCATGGTCACCGGCCGGCTGCTGGGCAGTCGGCTCTTCCCCGGCGCTGACAACCCCGTCGCCCTCTGGCACCGGCGGGCCCTGCTGTGGCGGGCCGCGTTCCGGGAGTCGGAGTGGACGGAGTTCGCCCTCGCCCTGTCGGTCCGGCAGACCTGGCGCGGCGAGTACCAGGATCTGGAGATCAGCCCCGGGCTCGACGGCATACTCCGGGAGCCGATCCGGCTGAACTGGCTGCACGGGCGGCGGCTCCAGGAGAACGTGCCCGGGAGGACCGCCGAGTGGATCCGCTCCAGGCCCGAGCAGATCCGGCACAAGATGGTCGTGTCGGGCGGGAACAACGACGCGATCGTGCTGCACGCGGTGGATCCGTTCCTCACCTATATGCCGGACGCGGTGACCACGTTCAGCAGTGACCGGGACGGGGAGGTCGGTTCGGTCGCCCACCGGTTGACGAGACTGTGGCTGCTCAGCTCCATCGGCGGGGACGGCGTCCGCCTGGCGGACGAGTACAAGAGCTGCATCACGGCGCTGGTCGACGAGTACGGCCAGAACGTGCTTGTCCTCCGTCAACTGGAGTTCGACGCGGGGAGACTCGCCGCCGATTCCCTGATCGAGATCCTCGGCATGCTGACTCGTGATCCGTCGTACGAGTGTCGGCTCTTGCTGCGTGCGGCGGATGCCCACACCCACGACGAGGCGTTCAACGCCTACATCGTGAGCAGCCTCCAGGCCTTCGCGGAATACCACATCTCGGCCTTCGTGGGTCTCTGCGATCTGCCCCTGGGAATCGCCGGTCGGCAACACCTTCGTAGGGCCGTCGCCGAGGTCTTGCGCGATGAACCAGCCTTGAACGAGCCCCCTGGTGTCATCGACCGGGCCCGCCGCTTCCTCGCCGAGAACCCGCCCGCCCCCGTGCCTCCCGTCGATTAGTCCGCCGACCGCCCGCGCACGACAATGGACGCATGGCTTCACGATCCGCCCGCGCCCGGCGCGCGCCCGCTCCCGAGCAGCTCGCCGCTGAGACACCCTGCCCCTGCGGGCTGCCCGCCGCCTACGGGGCGTGCTGCGGGCGGTTCCACTCCGGTGCGGCGCAGGCCTCCAGCGCCGAACTGCTGATGCGCTCCCGCTACACCGCGTTCGTCGCCGAGGACACCGCGTATCTGCTGCGGACCTGGCACCCGGACACCCGGCCGCCCACCCTCGACCTCGACTCCCGGATGGTCTGGGAGGGCCTGGAGATCACCGACACCACCGAGGGCAGCCCGTTCCACACCACCGGAACGGTCACCTTCCGGGCCCGCTACCGGCTCCGGGGACAGCGCGGAGAGCTGCATGAGCGCAGCACCTTCGGGCGGGTCGGTGGTAGGTGGGTCTACGTCGACGGCACCTTCATCGAGTAGCCGCGACACCTCCTGTACACGTCAACGGGCCTTTAAATAGGGCCTGTTGTTTCATAAAACGCATTGGTCTATACCTTGACCGCGCCCTGTCCGAGGCGCTTGGGTATGCGTAACCACCCCCCAAACGCGGTGTGTCTGGTCGCCCCGGCCTCCCACTGGGGCGGTCAGGCATGTCCACGTATGCGCGAAAGGTCATTGGACCGTGCTCAAGACCCGAATGAGAGCTGTGATGGCCGCCGTGCTCGCGGCGGGCTCGCTGCTCGCGACGGCCCTGGTGCCGAACGCCACCGCCGCCCCTTCCACCACCCCGGTGGACGAGTGCGCCGTAGCCCCCGCCTGGGCCGCGGGCCAGAACTACCGTACCGGCGACATCGTCAAGTACAACGACGGCAGCGTCTACATCGCCGAGCGGGCCAACCCCGGGTACAACCCGGTGGTCAGCACCTACTACTGGGACCCGTACACCTGTGGGACGGGCGGCAACCCCGACCCGAACAGCTTCGTGGTGAGCGAGGCGCAGTTCAACCAGATGTTCCCGCGCCGGAACCCCTTCTACACCTACAAGGGCCTCACCGACGCCATGAAGGCGTTCCCGGCGTTCGCCCACACCGGTACCGACACGATGCGCAAGCAGGAGGCCGCGGCCTTCCTCGCCAACATCAGCCACGAGACCGGCGGGCTCTTCTACATCAAGGAGATCGACGAGCGGAACTACCCGATCTACTGTGACCGCGACCAGCCCTACGGCTGCCCCGCGGGCCAGGCCAAGTACTACGGCCGCGGGCCGATCATGCTGAGCTGGAACTTCAACTACAAGACCGTCGGCGACTGGCTGGGCATCGATCTGCTCAACGACCCCGACCTGGTCGAGAAGGACCCGGCCATCGCCATGATGACGGCGCTCTGGTACTGGAACACCCAGGACGGCCCCGGCCCGGTGACCGCCCACGACGCCATGATCAGCGGCGCCGGGTTCGGCCAGACCATCCGTGCCATCAACGGCGCGCTCGAATGCGACGGCGGCCACCCCGCCCAGGTCCAGAGCCGCGTCAACCGCTACACGAACTTCACCCAGATCCTGGGTGTGCCGACCGGCCCCAACCTCCCCTGCTGACCGGGTAGTCCACGGCCGCGGGCAGGGGAGTCCGCCCCTGCCCGCGGCCCGGCTCAGCGGGCCGCGGTCCCCTTCCCCACCATCAGCCGGGGATTGTAGGCCGCCAGCACCTTGTTCGCCCGGGCCATCTCCGACAGCAGCCGCTCCCGGTCCGCCCATTCGCGGCCGGGCAGCGGCGCGCGCAGCAGGGTGATCTCCCGCATGGCGCTGTCCGCCTCCATCTCGGCCGTCAGCACGTGGGCGGGCATACAGGAGCCGATCAGCGCCGCGACACGGTCGGGAATCGGTACGGGAACGAGCGGTGACGCGGTCACGGTGTCCAGTCCTTCTCTTGCCCGGCGGTCGGGATCGACCGGAGCGACGGGATCGTACGGAGCGACGGGGCCGTACGGGAGGTGCGCACCGCGGGGACTCGTCCGGGCTCGTGTCACCGGCGGCACCGGCGACATACCTTACGACAATGTGCACCGCACACCCGAATCGATCATCATACGACGTCGGGGAGTTGACGGCCATTGACGGCCCGTCACGAACCGTCCGGCGCCGACAGCACATCGGCGAGGTCGTAGCCCATCGGCTCCTCCAGTTGGGCGTAGGTGCAGCCGGCCGGGGTCCGGTCGGGGCGCCAGCGGCGGAACTGGGCCGTATGGCGGAATCGTGTGCCCTCCATATGGTCGTACGCCACCTCCGCCACCCGATCGGGGCGCAACGCCACCCAGGACAGGTCCTTCTTGCCGGTCCAGCGGCTCACCGCCCCCGGCAGCCGTGACGACTCATGGGCGCTCGCCTGTGCCCAGGCCGCCCAGGGATGCGCGTCGGCCGGGTCCATCCGCAGCGGCTCCAGCTCCGCCACCAGCTCGGCCCGGCGCTTCATGGGGAACGCGGCACAGACGCCGATGTGCTGGAGCGCCCCCGAATCGTCGTACAGTCCGAGCAGCAGTGACCCCACCACAGGGCCGCTCTTGTGGAAGCGGTAGCCCGCGACGACGACATCCGCGGTCCGCTCGTGCTTGATCTTGAACATCAGGCGGGCGTCGGGCCGGTACGGCAGATCGAGCGGCTTGGCGACGACCCCGTCGAGCCCCGCGCCCTCGTAGCGGTCGAACCAGGTCAGGGCCAGCTCGCGGTCCGTGGTGGCGGGTGCCAGATGGACCGGTGGCCGGGCGGTGCGGAGCGCGTCGGCGAGCAGGGTACGGCGCTCGGCGAGCGGGGTGTCGAGATGCGATACGTCGCCGATGGCGAGCAGGTCGAAGGCGACGAAGGAGGCCGGGGTCCGTTCGGCGAGCGCAGCGACCCGGGACGCGGCGGGGTGGATGCGCTCGGTGAGCCGGTCGAAGTCGAGCCGTCCGCCGTGCACGATCACGATCTCGCCGTCGACCACACAGCGGTCGGGCAGATTGCCGGCGAGCGCCGTCACCAGTTCGGGGAAGTAGCGGGTCAGCGGTTTTCCGGTACGGGAGCCGATGACGATCTCGTCCCCGTCGCGGTGGACCACGGCCCGGAAGCCGTCCCATTTGGCCTCGTACTGCATATCGGGCGGGATGGTCTTCACGGACTTGGCCAGCATCGGCTTGACGGGCGGCATCACCGGGAGATCCATAGCTGAATTGTCCGGTATCTCATCTCATGCGGCAGAAGTCGGCTCGGCATACCCTGACGGACATGGCCGGCCGAGCGATGGAACTGGAAGTGGGGGAGCGGACCGTCAGGGTCTCCAACCCCGACAAGATCTACTTTCCCGAGCGCGGATACACCAAGCTGGACATGGTCCGCTACTACCTGGCCGTCGGCGACGGCATCACCCGCGCCCTGCGCGACCGTCCCACGACCCTGGAGCGTTACCCCGACGGAGTGACCGGGGAGTCCTTCTTCCAGAAGCGGGCCCCCAAGTACCTGCCCGACTGGATCCCCACGGCCCACATCACCTTCCCCAGCGGCCGGTCCGCCGACGAGATGTGCCCCACCGAACCCGCCGCCGTCGTCTGGGCCGCCAATCTGGGCGCCGTCACCTTCCACCCGTGGCCGGTACGGCGCGACGACACCGACCACCCCGACGAACTCCGGATCGACCTCGACCCCCAGCCGGGTACCGACTACGAGGACGCCGTCCGGGCCGCCCACGAGCTGCGCGACGTCCTCGACGGCGTCGGACTGCGCGGCTGGCCCAAGACCTCCGGCGGGCGCGGGCTGCACGTCTTCGTCCCCATCACCCCCGACTGGACCTTCGTCCAGGTCCGGCGGGCCGCCATCGCCTGCGGCCGGCTGCTGGAGCGGCGGATGCCGGACCGGGTGACCATCAAGTGGTGGAAGGAGGAGCGCGGCGCGCGGATCTTCGTCGACTACAACCAGACCGCCCGCGACCGCACGATCGCCTCGGCCTACTCCGTACGCCCGCGTCCGCACGCGCCGGTCTCCGCGCCGCTGCGCTGGGACGAGGTCGACGACGCCAGGCCCGAGGACTTCGACATCACGACGATGCCGGGACGGTACGCCGGTCTCGGCGACGTCCACGCCGATATGGACGACCACCGGTTCGGTCTCGAAGAGCTGCTGGAGGTGGCCCGCAAGGACGAGGCCGACCACGGGCTCGGGGACCTGCCCTATCCGCCGGAGTATCCGAAGATGCCCGGTGAGCCGAAGCGCGTCCAGCCCAGCCGGGCGAAGCAGCCGGAGCAGCCGGAGAAGTCGGAGAAGCCCGAGCAGCCGAAGTAACCGGGGCGGCCCGAGCAGCAGGAGCAGCCGGCGTCACCGGGGCGCGCACGGCAGACGGCCCCCTCCGGAGAGGGGGCCGTCGTCCGGTCAGCAGCCGGGTGTCACAGCTCCTGGATCCGGATGTTGCGGTACGAGACCACGTCGGTCGTACCGTGCACCTGGAGGCCGAGATACCCGAGCGCGTATCTGCGGCCGTCCGTCCCGACGTCGTCCGCGCGCGGCGGGGTGAAGGCCTGGCCCGCCGTGTTCTCGAACCGGTTGATCAGGACGCCGTCGCGGTAGACGGAGTACGACTGGCCGACGACCCGGATCTCGTAGTCGTTCCAGCTGCCCTTGGGCGTCACCCCGGCCCCGGCGAGACCGACCCGGTCGAACCCGTAGACGGAACCGGTCTTGTACATATCGCCGTCCGGCCGGTCCAGGATCTGCACCTCGTGCCCGTACTTGATGGCCACCCACTCCGGACGCGGTTCCTCCGGGTTCTCGTGGACGTACGGGAAGCGGACGAAGACCCCGCTGTTGGCGTTGCCCGCGCCGGGGGCGTCGTCCCGCCACTGGAGCTTGAGGGAGAAGTCCCCGAACTGCCGCTGCGGGAACCACAGCATGCCCAGTCCGCCCCGGGTGGTGCCGCTGGTCATCGAACCGTCCTCGTTGAGCGCGAAGGAGCCGCCGCCCACGTGCTGCCAGCGGTCGAACGACTTCTTCGTGCCGTCGAACAGGTCCTGGTAGCCGGTGTTCTGTCCCGGCTTCCCGATGCCCGACTGCCTGGCCGCCGCGTACACCTTGCGGTGCTCGCGCGCGTCGACCACGTTCTCCTCCAGCAGCCGGTCCAGCACCTGGTCGACGTGCTTGAGGAAGAGCGCGTGCGACGACCACGCCTTCTCGTCCTCGATCAGCTCGTTCACCGTGCACCTGGACCGGGTCATCCGGTTGGGCACCCCGCTGTCGGCGGTACCCACGATCACGGTGAGCCGTTCGTCCCACTCGGGACAGTTCGGGGCCGGGACCCCGCCGCCCTCGGCGACCGTGAAGGTCGCGCTCAGCGCCGCCGAGGTGTTGCCCGCCTTGTCCGTCGCCCGGTACCGGAGCGCGTGGTAGCCGACCCGGTCGACGACCACCGGCGCGGTGTAGGCGAGATAGGGGCCGCCGTCGAGGGAGTACTCGATCCGCTCCACACCGGTACCGCCGTGATCCGTGGCGCTTACCGCCACCTTGGCGCTGGTGATGTACGCCCCGTCGGAGTTCCGTACCCCCGTCACCTCGGCGCCCGTCACGGGCGGAGTGGTGTCCGGCTGCGGCGGGGTGACCACCGTGAACTCGACGGACTTCGGGGCGGCCGCGTTGCCCGCCCGGTCCGTGGCCCGGTAGCGGACCGTATGCGTCCCCACCTGGTGGACCATCACGGGGGCGGTGTACGGCAGCCAGGCGCCGTCCGCGCCCAGCGCGTACTCGATGGTGTTGACGCCCGAGCCGGTGTCGGACGCCGTCACGGTCACCGTCGCCATATCGAGATAGCGGCCCTGGCCGTCGCGTTCACCGCTGACCGTCGCCGAGGTCTCCGGCGGTGTCCGGTCACCGGTCGGCGGGGCCGCCACCCGGAAGTCCACCGTCTTCTCGGCCGCCGTGTTGCCGGCCCGGTCGGTGGCCCGGTAGCGGACCCGGTGCTCCCCGACGGTGTTCACGACCACCGGCGCGGTGTACGCCTGCCAGGGTCCTTCGGCCCCGGTGGCGTACTCGATCCGGTCGACGCCCGACCCCTCGTCCGTCGCCGTCACGGCGACCGTGGCGGCCCCGACGTACGCGCCGTCGGCGTTGCGGTCGCCGGTCACCTTCGCCTCGGTGGCGGGCGCGGTGGTGTCCTCGCCCGCCGGGTCGGAGACCGTCAGGATGCCCTGCATCTGGCCGTGCCCCGGGATGGTGCAGAAGAAGCGGTAGCGGCCCGGGGTGAGGGTGACCTCGGCGGTGTGCTTGCCGCCCTGGTCGTCGTTGGGGTTGGCCAGGATGTTCAGCGGTACGTCGTTGTTGTACTCCGGGTCCGAGACGTCGAACGTCAGGGTGTGCGGCATCCCGGTGGTGTTCCCCGCCGCCCGGCTGTTCTCGAAGACGATCGTCGTCCGGCCCGCCACCGCGGTGGTCGGGAAGGTGAGATAGCGGTCGATCGGATCGCCCGCCGTCCAGGTCAGGGTCTGCGCCGCGGCCGACGCGGGCCGCTGGTCCGACCGGACCTGCCCGGCCTGCCCGTTCTGCCCGTTCTGCCGGGCCGGGTCCGCCGCCTGCTCGGCCCGTACCGCCCGGGTCTCGCCGAGCGCGCCGCGGGCTGCCGGGCCGGCTTGGCCGTCCTGGCCGAATGCCACGGCCGACAGCAGTCCGACGACCATCACCACCGCCGCCACCAGGGCCGTCCACGGACTGGGCACGGTCCCTGCTCTTCGGGTGTTCTTCCGTCCGCCGTTCCGCATCAGTCTCACCGTGCCGCCTTCCGTGCCAGCCGGTCCGCCGACGGGGTCGCCTCGCCGCCCTTGTAGGTGATCCGCCACAGCGCCGAGCGCGCGTCGGAGGTGAAGAAGCCGCGGCCGTAGTCGAGGACGTACAGCGACCCGTCCGGCGCGAACTTCCAGTCCATGAGGTTGCGGATACCGTCCGCCCCCACCGGAATGATCTTCTTCAGCGACTCTGCGTGCACCGGGAGGCCGCCCTTGCCGACCGTCTTCGGGTCGGTCAGTACCGCGTGGCGCGGCTGGTCGCCGTCGTAGAAGTCGCCGACGAACCACTTGCCGTCCCAGTAGGAGGGCCATTTGACGGAGGAGGTGCTCGCCGTGTCGTACCGGTAGACCGGACCCGTCATCGTGGCCTGCGCCCCGCCCTTGAGCCACGGCAGCAGCAGCTTCTGCTCCTCCAGCTTGTAGCTGGGGACGCCATCGGCGTTCCGCGGGAAGTCGGGGCCGCCGCCCTGCGGCGCGTACCAGATCGTGTTGGGGGTGACCGGCGGCACATTCACCAGACCGTCGTTGTTCGGCGACTCGTTCTTCGGCGCCCAGCAGTCGTACCAGCCCAGCGGCTTGGTGGGATCGGTGAGCCCGCGGTCCCGGTAGGGCTGGTTGTTGCCCATACAGAACGGCCAGCCGTGGTTGCCCGCCTTGGTGATCGCGGCGAAGGTGTCGTACTTGGCCGGGCCCCAGGTCGGGGACGGGGCCCCGGCGTCCGGGCCGACCCAGCCCGCGTAGAGGATGTCGGTCTTCTTGTCGACGAAGATCCGGGAGGGATTGCGGACACCCATCACATAGATCTCGCCGCGGGTCTTGCCACCGCCCTCGGCCGACTCGTCGCCGGTGAAGAGATTGCCTTCGGGGATGGTGTACGTACCGTCGGGTTTCGGCTTGATCCGCAGGATCTTGCCGTTGAGGTTGTTGGTGTTGCCCGAGGTGCGCCGGGCGTCGGCGAAGGACAGGCCCTTGAAGTTCGGCTGCGGGTTGTTGCCCGCGTAGCCGTCGCTGAACCGGGAGGAGTTGTTGTCCCCGGTGGCGATGTACAGATTGCCCTTGGAGTCCCAGGCGAGACCGCCGCCGGAGTGGCAGCAGCTGTGGATCTGCACCGGCCAGCTCAGCAGTGTCCGCTCACTGGCGAGATCGAGCTTGCCGGTGGTGAAGTCGTAGACGAAACGGGAGACCCGGCGGTCCGCCACGCGTTTGTCGCGGTCGATCTCCGCATGCGGTGTGTAGTGGAGGTACACCCAGCCGTTCGAGGTGAACGCCGGGTCCAGCTCGATCCCGAGCAGCCCCTCCTCGTTCTTGATCAGCTCATCGCCGCCGCCCTTGTTGCCGAAGACCGAGAGCGCTCCCGCGAGGCTGACCCGCTTGGTCGCCGGATCGTAGACATGGATCTCGCCGGCGCCCTTGCCGATGTCCGGGTTGTTCCAGTCGGTGATCACCGGCTTGGTGTTGTCCGCGCCGCCGCGGCCGATGTAGAACACCTTGCCGTCGGGGGCCGTGACCAGTCCGTGCGGCTCGCCGATCTGGTCGTTCTGTCCCGGCTGGTTGGGCCGGGTGACCCGCTCCGCCGTGTAGTTGGCGTTGATCGTGGCCTTGCAGTCGGCGCGTGACAGCCGGGTCGTCCAGGCCAGCGCCCCGCGCAGATGGTCGCGGAAGTCGGTCTCCGAGAAGCTGTCGACCGTACCGCCCATCCCGGTGTAGAAGGATCGCCCGCCGTCGTAGTCGCGGCACCACGACACCGGGTGGTCCCAGCCGTTGGGCTTGGCGGCCGGGGTGATCGAGCTCTCCTTCAGCCGGGCCACGGTATGGACCGAACCCGAAGGATTTACCGACCAGTTGAACCATTTGTCCGGCCGCTTCCACTGGAGCGGAAGGGACTTGGTGGCCGGGTGCGCGCGGTCCCCGACCTCGATCACGGCCCGCTGGACGGGGCTGGGCGCACCCGTCGGCCGGGCCCCGACGAGACCGGTGAACCAGTCGGAGTACGGCTCCGTACGCGCCGCGTCATGGACGCCGAGGAAGCCGCCGCCGGCCTCCATATAGGTTTCGAGGCCCGCCTCCTGCTCCGGGTCGAGCACATCGCCGCCGCCGGTCAGAAAGACGACCGCGTTGTACATGCCGAGCTTGGCGGCGTTGATGAACACGGCCGGGTCGTCGGTGGCCTCGGTGGCGAACCTGCCTGCCGCCGGACCGCTGAGACCGATCGACTCCACCGCCTGGATCCCGGCGTTGACCAGCGGGGACTCGGCGGTCGACGAGCCGTGGAAGACCAGGACCCGGACATTCTTGCCGCCCGGCGGAGAGGGGAGGGACATCGTTGTCGCCCGGGGTTCGGGCGGTGGTGTGCCCGCGGCGGCGGGCGACACCCCGGAGAGCAGGGACGCGGTGAGCGCGGCGACCCCCAGGGCCGCCGCGCAGACGCCCCTGGGGGCGCCGGTTCGAGATCTGGACCGGTGGTGTGGTGCGCGCTGCATGGGTCATCCGTTCGTTGGTGGTCATGGCACCAGCCGACAGCAGCCGACGACAGCAAAGGAAGCTAGACCTCTTTTCGCGGTTCGCCAATAGGTATGACCGCGAAGGAACAAACTTTGTCCTGAGTGTGGATAAACAATGATCCCCGGGCTACGGTATGGCCGTCCCCGGGGTGGCGCGCGCCCCGTCAGTCGCTTGAGCGGAGTGGAGAGTTCGCCGTGGACAGACGGAGCTTCAACCGAAGGGTGCTGGCGGGCGGCGCGGTCGCGGCCACCGGGGTCACCGCGGTCTCACTGGCCGCGACCGGTGTGCCCGCCCAGGCCCGGCCCCTGGCGGCGACCGTGCCGAGGACCGCCCCGGCCGGGGGCAAGGTCCGCCATATGAAGCTGTACGCCGAGAAGCTGGCGGACGGTCAGATGGGCTACGGGCTGGAGAAGGGCAAGGCCACCATCCCCGGCCCGATGATCGAACTCAATGAGGGCGACACCCTCCATATCGAGTTCGAGAATCTGATGGACGTCGCGGTCAGCCTGCATGTGCACGGCGTCGACTTCGACATCGCGAACGACGGCACCAAGCTCAACCGCAGCCATGTGGAGCCGGGCGCGACCCGTACCTATACCTGGCGGACCCATGCCCCCGGCCGCCGCGCCGACGGCACCTGGCGGGCGGGCAGCGCCGGATACTGGCACTACCACGACCATGTCGTCGGTACGGATCACGGCACCGGCGGCATCCGCAAGGGCCTCTACGGTCCGCTCGTGGTCCGGCGCAAGGGGGACGTCCTCCCCGACAAGCAGTTCACCATCGTGTTCAACGATATGACGATCAACAACAAGCCGGGCCACGCCAGTCCGAACTTCGCGGCGACCGTGGGCGACCGGGTCGAGATCGTCATGATCACGCACGGCGAGTACTACCACACCTTCCATATGCACGGTCATCGCTGGGCCGACAACCGGACCGGCGTGCTGACAGGGCCGAACGATCCGAGCCAGGTCATCGACAACAAGATCACCGGCCCGGCGGACTCCTTCGGCTTCCAGATCATCGCCGGGGAGGGCGTGGGCCCCGGGGCCTGGATGTACCACTGCCATGTGCAGAGCCACTCGGACATGGGTATGGCGGGCCTCTTCCTGGTGGCCAAGCCCGACGGCACGATCCCGGGGTACGACCCGGGTGAACCGGGCGGCCACCACTGACCGGTGACCGGCCGGTCACGGGCCGCGTGCGGCCCTCGGATCCACCGGCTTCCCCGGGGTCCCGGGCCCCCGCGATCCGGATGCGGGGGCCCGGGGGCTGCGCGAGACTGGACGGGTGGGGGAGGTCGAAGCGAGAGGCGCCTGCCACCATGCTCACCACGCGATACGTCCCCGGCTCACCGATCTGGATGGACATCAGCACCCCCGACCTCGACGCCGCGGCCCGCTTCTATCGCGAGGTCTTCGGCTGGACCCATGTGCCCGGCGGGCCCGAGGTCGGCGGATACGGCCTCTTCCAGCTCGACGGCAAGACCGTCGCCGGCGGTATGACCATCCCGGCCGACCAGGCCCCCACCTCGTGGAACCTCTACTTCCAGACCCCCGACGCCGACGGCACCGCCGCGACCGTACGGACCGGCGGCGGCACCGTCGTCGCCGAACCCATGGATGTGATGGACCTCGGCCGGATGGCGGTCTTCGCGGACCCCCAGGGCGCCTTCTTCGCCGTCTGGCAACCCGGCACCAACAAGGGACTCGACCTGGTCAACGCCCCCGGCGCCCTGTTCTGGACCGAGCTGAACACCGCCGACGTACCGGCCGCGCTCGCGTTCTACTCCGCGGTGTTCGGCTGGGGCACCACGACCATGCCCATGCCCGGCGGCGACGGGGCCGCCTACACGATGATCCATCCCGAAGGGCAGAGCCCCGAGGAGATGTTCGGCGGTATCGCGCCGCTGGGCGACGGGGGCCCGCTGCACCGGTCGTCCTGGCTGCCGTACTTCCTCACCGAGGACTGCGACGCCACCGCGGCCAAGGCCCGGGACGCCGGCGGAACGATCTCCCTGGAGCCCGTCGACATGCCCGGCGTCGGCCGGTTCGCCATGGTCGACGACACGACAGGGGCACGGTTCTTCCTGATGACGCCCTCGCCCCGGGATTCGTGACCCCGAATCCGGGAGACGGCGCGGGCGCCGCTGTCCGGGACGGGTCCGGGACATCGGCACCGACCGGCGAGCCGTGTTGATGTGTCATTGATGAGGTGTTTATCGCGATGGGCCACCGTGGTGGCCATGCAGCAGAACACCACCGCCATCACCGAGGACCTCACCTGGCAGGAGACGGCCCTCTGCGCCCAGACGGGGCCCGAGTTCTTCTTCCCGGCCCCCGGCTCCTCGACCCGGGAGGCCAAGCGCCTCTGCCGCTCCTGCGAGGGCCGGGTCGCGTGCCTGGAGTACGCGCTGGAGAACGACGAGAAGTTCGGCGTCTGGGGCGGGCTCTCCGAGAAGGAACGCCATCTCCTCAAGAACCGCCGCGCCGCCTGACGGATCCGTAGGAGCTTCCCCGGCCGGGGGCGACAAGCCGCGCCCGACCCGCGCGCCCGGCCTCAGCGGTCGGTCTCAACGAGTGGCGCGGGCCTCCAGGCGGGCGCGGCGGGCGGCGAGGCGCTCGTCGAACTTCAGCGCCTCCGCGTTCAGCCCGTCCATGTACAGCCCCAGCTCCTCCTGGGCCTTGAGCCCCTCGGGGCCCAGGTCGCCGATCTCCAGGACCTTCAGGAAGCGGAGCACCGGCGCGAGGACGTCGTCGTGGTGGATCCGCATGTTGTAGATCCCGCCGATCGCCATCTGCGCCGCCGCCCGCTCGAAGCCGGGCATGCCGTGGCCGGGCATCCGGAAGCCGACCACCACGTCCCGGACGGCCTGCATCGTCAGATCGGGTGCCAGCTCGAAGGCCGCGCCCAGCAGATTCCGGTAGAACACCATGTGGAGGTTCTCGTCGGTGGCGATCCTGGCCAGCATCCGGTCGCAGACGGGGTCGCCCGACTGGTGTCCGGTGTTGCGGTGGGAGACCCGGGTGGCCAGCTCCTGGAAGGCCACGTACGCCACCGAGTGCAGCATCGAATGCCGGTTGTCGGACTCGAAGCCCTCCGCCATGTGCGCCATCCGGAACTGCTCCAGCTGGTCCGGGTCGACGGCGCGGGAGGTCAGCAGATAGTCCCGCATCACGATGCCGTGCCGCCCCTCCTCGGCGGTCCAGCGGTGCACCCAGGTACCCCAGGCGCCGTCCCGGCCGAAGAGGCTGGCGATCTCGTGGTGGTAGCTGGGGAGGTTGTCCTCGGTCAGCAGGTTCACCACGAGCGCGATACGGCCTATGTCGGTGACCTTGGACTGCTCCTTCTCCCAGGCGACCCCGTCGTCGAACTGGCCCGGGAAGTTCCGCCCGTCGGTGAACGGCACGTACTCGTGCGGCATCCAGTCCTTCGCCACCTTGAGATGGCGGTTCAGCTCCTTCTCGACCACCTCTTCGAGCGCGAACAGCAGCCGGGCATCGGTCCACGCTTCCGAACTGCCGAGGTGGGGAGAGGTGATGGTCACGGGTGGCTCCAGGGG
The DNA here is from genome assembly GCF_042753905.1 of Streptomyces sp. NPDC059248. Classification (NCBI taxonomy): domain Bacteria; kingdom Bacillati; phylum Actinomycetota; class Actinomycetes; order Kitasatosporales; family Streptomycetaceae; genus Streptomyces; species Streptomyces sp. NPDC059248. Next base: position 94,650 of record NZ_JBHYZV010000007.1, read on the forward strand.
ACGGGAGAGACAGGCTACTGCCCGGGCAGACGATACCTACGAATCCGTAGGTTACGAGACCGTAGGTTAAGGGCGAGGTAAGCCCTCCTCCAAGCCGGGCCCGGAACGCGTTGCTCACACTCCGTGATACTCGCAGGTGGGTGCCGGTCTCGGTGTGCGTACGGTGCCGCTATCCGATACCGATACCGAGATCGCGGCGCAGGTATTCGGCCGTCCATGACTTCGGATGCGCCAGCAGCTGGGCCGGGGTCCCCTCGAAGACCAGCTCGCCGCCGTGCTTCCCGCCCTCGGGGCCGAGGTCCACGACCCAGTCGGCGCGCTTGACCACATCCATGTCGTGCTCCACGCAGATCACCGAGTTCCCGGCGTCCACCAGCCCGTCCAGCAGCCCGACGAGGGTGTCGACATCCGCCATATGGAGTCCGGTCGTCGGCTCGTCGAGTACGTACACACTGCCCGTACGGTGCAGCTGGGTGGCCAGTTTCAGCCGCTGCCGCTCACCGCCGGAGAGGGTGCTCAGCGGCTGGCCGAGCGTCAGATACGGCAGGCCGACCCGGTCGAGCGCCGTCAGCCGGGGCAGCATCCCGGGCTCGTCGCCGAAGAAGTCGATCGCCCCGGCCGCCGTCAGTCCGAGGACGTCGACGATCGACCGCCCCCGGACCCGGTGCGCCAGTACCCCGTCCTGGAACCGCCGCCCCTCGCAGACCGGGCACACCGTGGTCACCGGATCCATGAACGCCAGATCGGTATGGATCTCGCCCCGGCCCGAGCACTCCGGGCACGCGCCCGTCGAGTTGAAGCTGAACAGCCCCGGCTTCACCCCGCAGGTCCGGGCGAAGACCGCGCGGATGGTGTCCATCAGTCCCAGATACGACGCCGGGGTGGAGCGTACCGACGCGGTGATCGCGCCCTGGTCGATCACGATGGAATCCGGGTACGCGGCCGTGAACACCTCGGACACCAGGGTCGACTTCCCGGAGCCCGCGACCCCGGTGACCGCGGTGAGCACCCCGGCCGGGAACAGTACGTCGACGCTCTTGAGGTTGTGCCGGTCCGCCGCCGTCACGGGCAGCCAGCCGGTGGGTGTCCGGAACGCCTCCTTCAAGGGGGTACGGCGGCGAAGGCACCGGCCCGTGAGGGTGTCGGCGTCCCGCAGCGCGGCCACCGGCCCCTCGTACACCACCCGGCCGCCTTCGGTGCCCGCGCCGGGCCCCATGTCGACGATGTGGTCCGCGATCGCGATCACATCGGGGTCGTGCTCCACGACCAGGACCGTATTGCCCCGGTCCCGCAGCCGGACCAGCAGATCGTTCAGCCGCCCCACGTCCCTGGGGTGCAGTCCGACGCTCGGCTCGTCGAAGACGAACGTCAGCCCGGTGAGGGAGCTGCCCAGATGGCGCACCATCTTCAGCCGCTGGCCCTCGCCGCCGGAGAGGGTGGTGGTCTCGCGGTCGAGGGAGAGATAGCCGAGCCCGATCCCCACCAGCCGCTCCAGCCGCTGCCGTGCGGCGGCGGCGACCGGCGCGGCCACCGGGTCGTCGATCCGCCCGAGTACCCCGACCAGGTCGGCCACCTCCATCCGGCTCCAGTCGGTGATCGTCAGCCCGTCGATCCGGCTCGCGCGGGCGGCCGCGTTGAGCCGTTCCCCACCGCACTCCCGGCACGGCCGCCGGACGGTGAACCGTTCGATCGCCTCCTGGCGCTTCTCGGACATGCCGGCCGTGTCGCGCTTGAGATAGAGCCGGGTGAAGCGGTTGACGATCCCCTCGAACTTCATATCGGCCGAGCCCGACTTCAGGTTCAGCCGGACCGAGAAGCCGCTGCCGTGGAGCAGGAGCTCCCGCTCCTCGGGGGTGTAGTCGACGAGGGGTTTGTCGATGTCGAAGTGGCCGGATTCGGCGTACAGCTTCCACTCCCAGGCGCCGACGGAGAGGCCCGGCAGCAGCAGCGCGCCCTGCGCCAGCGACCGGGCCGGGTCGACGGCCCGGTCGGTGTCGAGCTCGACGGTCCTGCCGATCCCGTCGCAGCCGGGGCACATGCCCGTGGGGTCGTTGAAGGAGTAGGCGGTGGCCGGTCCCGCGGGCGGGGTGCCGTGCCGGGAGAAGAGCACCCGCAGGAAGGAGTGGATATCGGTCATGGTCCCGACGGTGGAGCGGACGTTGCCGCCCACCGGTTTCTGGTCGACCACGATCGCCACGGACAGGTCGTCGATGGCGTCGGCGTGCGGCCGCTCGTACTTGGGCAGCCGGTTGCGGACGAAGGACGTGAAAGTCTCGTTGAGCTGCCGCTGCGACTCCACGGCGATGGTGTCGAAGACGACGGAGGACTTTCCGGAGCCCGAGACGCCGGTGAAGACGGTGATCTTGTTCTTGGGGAGGGTGAGGGAGACATCGCGCAGATTGTTCTCCCGTGCCCCGGTGATGACGATGCTGTTCTGCTCAGGCATACGGCCGACGCTAGGCCGGAATCCCGACACCTTCTGTCGGGATTCCGGCGAAGATCGCGCCCCGGGTTCCGGGTCCCTGAACCCGGAACCCGGGCGGTGAGGGCGCCTCGCCGTCAGCCGGTACGGCCGTACCGGCTACCCGCCGGCCGGCTCCCGGGCCTCCTCCGGTGCTCGCAGGACACCGTCCCGGACGGCTTCCGGGTCGGTGTCGTACAGACCGCCGTCGAGCAGGAGCCACCGGGTGATACCGATCGACTCCAGGAACGGCACGTCGTGGCTCGCCACGATCAGCGCGCCCTCGTACGACTCCAGCGCGCCGGTCAGCCTGCGCACGCTCGCCAGGTCCAGATTGTTGGTCGGCTCGTCCAGCAGCAGCAACTGCGGCGCGGGCTCGGCCAGCAGCAGGGACGCCAGCGCCGCCCTGAACCGTTCCCCGCCGGAGAGCGTCCCGGCGAGCTGGTCCGCCTTCGCCCCCTTGAAGAGGAAGCGTGCCAGCCGGGCCCGGATCCGGTTGACCGTCGCCGTCGGCGCGACCCGGGCGACGTTCCCGACGACACTCAGCTCGTCGTCGAGCACATCGAGCCGCTGCGGCAGGAAACCCAGCGGTACCAGCGCCTCCGCCTCGCCCGACACCGGGGCCAGCTCGCCCGCGATCGTCCGCAGCAAGGTGGTCTTGCCCGCGCCGTTGCGGCCCACCAGGGCGATCCGCTCGGGCCCCCGGACGTCGAGGGTGCCGCGCACCTCGGCCCCGTACCGCAGCCGCAGATCCGAGAGGAGCAGCACGCCACGGCCCGGATGGACCGTCGTATACGGCAGTTCGATCCGGATCTCGTCGTCGTCCCGCACCGCCTCCAGTGCCTCGCCGAGCCGCTCTTTCGCCCCGGTGAGCCGCTCGGCGTGGACGGCCCGGTACTTGGCGGCCGACTGCTGCGCCTCGCTCTTGCGGGTGTTCGCCACGACCTTCGGTACCCGCTTCTCGATCTGTGCCTTCTTCGCGTACGAACGCCGTCTCGCGAGCTTCGTCTGGGCGTCGACCAGCTCCCGCTTCTGGCGCTTCACATCGGCCTCGGCCACCCGCACCATCCGTTCGGCGGCCTCCTGTTCGACGGCGAGCGCCTCCTCGTAGGCGGAGTAGTTCCCGCCGTACCAGGTGACCCGGCCGTCCCGGAGATCCGCGATCTGGTCGACCAGCTCCAGCAGTTCGCGGTCATGGCTGACCACGACCATCACCCCGGACCAGGCGTCGACCGCGTCGTACAGCCGCCGCCGGGCGGACCGGTCCAGATTGTTGGTCGGCTCGTCCAGCAGCAGGACCCCGGGCCGCGCCAGCAGGAGGGCGGCCAGCCGCAGCAGGACGCCCTCGCCGCCGGACACCTCCCCGATGGTCCGGTCGAGCCCGATCCGGCCGAGACCGAGCTGGTCCAGGGCGGCCCGGGCCCGCTCCTCGACGTCCCAGTCGTCGCCGACGACGGCGAAGTGCCGTTCGTCGGCGTCGCCGCCCTCGATGGCGTGGAGCGCGGCCCGGGTCTCGGCGATCCCCAGCACCCGGTCCACCGGCAGCCGGGTGTCCAGGACCAGGTTCTGCGGCAGATACCCGATCTCGCCGGCGGCGCGGACCATGCCGTCCGCCGGGGTCAGCTCGCCCGCGATCAGCTTCAGCAGGGTCGACTTGCCGGAACCGTTGCGGCCGATCAGCCCGGTACGGCCGGGGCCGACGGCGAGCTGGAAGTCGTTGAACACCTCCGTGCCGTCGGGCCACGAGAAGGCGAGATCGGTACAGCTGACATGGGTGGAAACGGTTGACATACAGGTCTCCTGTCGCGAGGAAGGTCGGGGCAACGGAGGAGACACCGGGTGGGTACGTCAGCGGGGGAGAGCCGTGGTGGCCGACGGGGCACCGTCGCGGCGGACGGGCCGCAAGGGCGCGCCCGGCGGGACGACCGGAGCGTTCGAAGCGCTCGGCGGGGAAGGGATTCCCGGCCCGGAGGAACGGCTCGGAGCCCGAGATCGCACACACGGCACACACACGTCGGATACGACGGTGGCGCACGGTGTCTCGGACCTCAGACGAGCAACGTCCTTCTCCATTCGGCGGCAACAGGAACACGACGAGCGTAACGCCGCCGGTCGGGGCGGGGCAACGGATTATCCGGCGTCCTGTTTCCGCACCGCGCACCCCGCACCCCGCCCCCCCTCGCCGTGGTCCGTGGTCCGTGTGATCGGTGATGTCGCGAATCTGCCGGATCCCGGTCGCGGCGCGTGCTTGGCTGGCCCCATGACGCCCCAGCCCCAGCCCCAGCCCCAGCCCCAGTCGTCCGCCCAGGCGCAGGCCCAAGACCCGTCCCTGCCCCGGCTCGCCGAGGACTTCCACGCCCTGCACACCCCCGGTCGCCCGCTCCTGCTCGCCAATGCCTGGGACGCGCTGAGCGCCCGGATCGCCGCCGCCGAGGGGGCCCGGGCGATCGCCACCACCAGCGCCGGGGTCGCCTGGACGCTCGGCGCCCCGGACGGCGACCTGGTGGACACCGGGATCGCGCTGGAGGCGGCCGCGCGGATCGTGGCGGCCGTCCCCGGACTGCCGGTGACCGTCGACATCGAGGGCGGCTACGCGCCGGACGCGGCCGGGGTCGGCGACACGATCCGGCGGGTGCTCGCCATCGGGGCGGTCGGCGTCAACATCGAGGACGGTACCCGCCCGCACGACGAGCACGTCCGGCGGATCGCCGCCGCCCGCGCCGCCGCGGACACGGCCGGGGTACGGCTCTTCGTCAACGCCCGGATCGATGTGTATCTGGCGGGGCTCGCGGCCCCCGACGACCGGCTCGCGGAGAGCCTCAGGCGGGCCGCCGCGTGTGTGGACGCGGGCGCGGACGGCGTCTTCGTCCCCGGTGTATCGGATCCGGCCACGGTCCGTGAGCTGGCCGCCGGGGTACGGGCCCCGCTCAACGTGCTCGTCGGCGCCGGAGCCCCGCCGGTCGCCGAACTCGCCGCGGCGGGCGCGGCCCGGATCAGTACCGGCTCGTCCGTCGCGCTCGCCACGTATGCGCGGATGCGTGATCTGACCCATGAACTGCTGACCGAGGGGACCGTACGGGGAGCGGCCGACGGCTACGCGTACGCGGACGTCAACGCCCTGCTGCGGAAGGGCGGTTAGGCGGAGGGGCACCTATACCGAAGGACGGTTGGATCGTGCCGGGACCGCCGTGCGGAAGGTCGGCGGGTCGGCGGGCCCGGTCAGCGGGCGTCGCGCAGCAACTCGGCCAGATCGTGGTCCAGGTCGAGATGGCGGCCCTCGTCCCCGGCCGGGACCAGACGCTGCACCCGGTCGAGGAAGCGCCGCACCTCCGAGGTGCGGATATGCACCACGGCGACACCCTCGGGCGCGTGGAACTCGACGACCGTGCGGTCGTAGCCGTACGGCCGTATGCGTACGTCGCCGTCCCCCGCGGGCCGCTCCATCCCCGCGGCCAGCAGCTCGCGGGCGAAGGCCCAGGCCAGTTCGTTGCCCTCCAGCGTCGCGTCGGCCGGGAAGCCCATCCGGACGGCGAAGGGGTCATGGGTCTCGTACCGGAGCACGGCCCGCACCGGCTCGACCCGGGGGGCCGATGCGACGATCCTGGCGCGTACGGTCTGCTCGACGACGGTGACTGTGGACATGGGTCCCCCCTGCTGGTGCACGCGCTCGGCCCGTGTACGCCTTCCTGACACAGGGAAGGACGTGGGGACCCGGGTCAGGGGTGCACTGTCCGGGTGCGTGAGCTGCGTCACTGCCGTCGGGCGGGGCTCGACGGCCGGAGCCGGGCCGCCGCTCCCACGACGTTCCCGCGATGCGGCCGGTCAGCCCACCGGCTGCTGCCGGTAGCGCGCCAACTCCGGCGCCGTACGCGCCACCGTGAACTCGGTGATCCGGTAGACGCAGACACCGCCGGCCGTGAAGGGGTCGCCCGCGACGAGCTCCTCGATCCGCGCACGGTCGTCCCCGACGGCGAGGATCACCCCGCCGTCACGGGGGTTCTTCCGCCCCGACGCGATGAACACACCCTCCGCGAACAGCCGGTCCACCCAGGCGATATGGGCGTCCATCAGCGCGTCCGCGCGCTCCACGGACCCGGTGTACGTCAATTCCAGTACGAACATGCCCGCCAGGCTACGGCAGGAAGCATCGGTTCCCCGAGGTCAGGGCCGCTCCGGGGACGTACGGGAGAAGCGGTGCCGGGCCCGCGCGGACAAGGGCGCCCACGGGCCCGGAAGCCGGTGGCGCATAGGGTCCCCACCATGACGCCGATCTGCATCCCCGACAGCTGGCCGCGCGACGAGGCGACGGCTCGGGCCGTCCAGGACGAGCTGCGCCACCGGGTGGTCACCGACGAACCCGGCCCGCCCGTCGGCACCGGCACGGTGACCGGGGTGGACGTGGCCTACGACGACGAGCGCGATCTCGTCGCCGCCGCGGCGGTCACCCTCGACGCCGCCACCCTCGACGTGGTGGCGCGGGAGACCGCGGTGGGCCGGGTCCCCTTCCCGTACGTCCCCGGTCTGCTGGCCTTCCGGGAGATACCTGTCGTGCTGGCGGCGCTGGAGGCCCTGGGCACCGACCCGGGTCTCGTCGTCTGCGACGGCTACGGTCTGGCCCATCCCCGCCGCTTCGGGCTCGCCAGCCATCTGGGCGTCATCACCGGGCTGCCCACGATCGGGGTCGCCAAGAACCCCTTCGTCTTCACCGCCGCCGAACCGGGCGCCGAGCGCGGCGCGACCAGCCCCCTGACCGCCGACGACGGTACGGAGGTCGGCCGCGCGCTGCGGACCCGGAGCGGAGTGAAGCCGGTGTACGTCTCCGTGGGCCATCGCGTCACCCTCGACGCGGCCTGCGCCCACACCCTGCGTCTCTCGCCCCGCTACCGGGTCCCGGAGACCACGCGGCACGCGGACCGCCTCTGCCGTGACGCCCTCGCGGAGGCGCTGGCCGCGGGCCGGTGACGGCCCGTGACCCCACCGGAAACGCCTCAGGAGGCCGCGGCCGCGCTCGTCTCCGGCGCGGCCTCCTCGTGATGTCCGGACCGCAGAAGCCGGAGCGCGTCGGCGGCGGCCGGTGACAGCGGGGTGTCCCGCAGGTCCGGCAGGGGAACCCAGACCGCCGCGTCCGTCGACCCGTCGGCCTCGGCCCTCGCCGAAGTGCCCGCCGCGACATCGACCGCGTAGAAGAGCCCGGTCAGGTTCCAGTCGACGCCGAGGCGGCTCACCGCGTAGGTCCGTGCGTCGAGCAGACGGGCGGCGGTCAGTTCGAGTCCGGTCTCCTCGCGCAGCTCCCTGGCCAGCGCCTCCACCGGCTGCTCGCCCGGGTCGATTCCGCCACCCGGCAGATGCCACAGTCCCGGTGTGAAGACGGGGGACGCCTCGGACAGCCGGGCCAGGAGCAGCCGGCCCTCCCGTACGACCACGGCGTACGCCGAGACCCGGGTCCTTGCCTCGTCCATGCTCAGCACCCCTCGTACTCGCACCGGCCCGCGAGGACTCTACCCGCGAAAACTCGTGTCACCGGAGGCCGGAAAGGGCGGAGACTCGGTCCCATGAACGCAATGGAGCCGTTCCGGGACGCGGTTCGGTCGTGGGCGGCCGGGGGACCCGCGGAGCCCGTGCGCGAACTCGCCGAACGGCTGCGGGTCCGGACGGTCGTCCTGCTCGAAGGGCCGAGCGACGCCGCGGCGGTCGACGCCCTCGCCGTGCGCCACGGCCGCGACCCGGCGGCCGAGGGGGTCTGCGTCCTGTCGATGGGCGGTGCCATGAACGTCGGCCGCTTCGCCGCGCTCCTCGGACCGGCCGGTCTCGGGCTCCGGCTGACGGGCCTGTGCGACGAGGCGGAGCGTGCCTACTACGCGCGCGGCTGGGCGAAGGCCGGCGCGACCCGGGAGGAGTTCTTCGTCTGCGCGGCGGACTTGGAGGACGAACTGATCCGCGCGCTCGGCGCCGAACGCGTCACGGAGATCGTCCGCGCGGAGGGCGAGGCCCGCGCCCTGGAGATCTTTCTGCGCCAGCCCGCGCAACAGGGCCGCGACGCGGGCCGGCAACTGCGCCGCTTCCTCGGCACCAAGAAGGGCCGCAAGATCCACTACGGCCGCGCCCTCGTGGAGGCCCTCGACCCCGACCGCGTACCGGCCCCGCTGAACGACCTCTTCGCGGCGCTCTGACGGGCGGGGGGCGACGCGGACGCGCCGGCGGCCACCGCCTCCGGGGCCCGGGGGTCCGGGGTGCCCGGCCGGTCCGGGACCCGCGCCCTTCACCGTACGGCGGCCCCGGACCCGGCGGGAGCCCGTACGCCCCGTCCGCGCGGGCGAATCCGGCCGGCCGCTCCGGGGAAACCCTTGTCCGCGGTGGAACACGTTCTTACCATCACTGGTGTTACATCAGTTGTGTCATATCTACGCCAGGAGCCCCGATGACGCCGCCGCCGACATCCCGTCCGACCCCGGGAGGCGGGCCGCTCGCCGGAGTCCGCGTCGTGGAACTCGCCGGGATCGGGCCCGGCCCGTTCGCCGCGATGGTCCTCGCCGACCTCGGCGCCGACGTCGTCCGGGTGGACCGGCCCGGCGGTGCCGGGCTCGGGATCGACTCCGCGTACGACCTCACCAACCGCAACAAGCGCTCCGTCCTGATCGACCTCAAGGCCGACGACGGACCCGCGGCCGTGCTCGACCTCGTCGAGCGGGCCGACGTCCTCGTCGAGGGCTACCGCCCCGGAGTCGCCGAGCGGCTCGGGATCGGGCCCGACGACTGCCTCGCCCGCAACCCCCGTCTCGTCTACGGCCGGATGACCGGCTGGGGCCAGGAGGGGCCCCTCGCCGACCGGGCGGGGCACGACATCGGATACATCGCCGTCACCGGCACGCTCGGCATGATCGGCCGGGCCGACGAGGCCCCGGCCGTCCCCGCCAATCTCGTCGGGGACTACGCGGGCGGCTCCCTCTACCTCGTCATCGGCATCCTCGCCGCCCTCCGGCACGCCGGAACCGAAGGCGGCACCGGCCAGGTCGTGGACGCGGCCGTCGTCGACGGCGCCGCCCATCTCACCACGATGATCCACGCGATGATGGCCGCGGGCGGCTGGCAGGACCGGCGCGGCACCAACCTCCTCGACGGCGGCTGCCCCTTCTACGGCTGCTACGAGACCGCCGACGGGCAGTACATGGCCGTGGGCGCCCTGGAACAGCGGTTCTACGCCGAGTTCATCCGGCTCCTCGGCATCGCGGACGAGGTCCCCTCCCGTAAGGACTTCGACCGGTGGCCCGAGCTGCGCGCCGCCGTCGCCGCCCGGTTCAAGCAGCGCACCCGCGCCGAGTGGACCGAGGTCTTCGAGGGCTCGGACGCCTGTGTCGCCCCCGTGCTCTCCCTGCGCGAAGCCCCCGAACACCCCCATCTCGCCGCCCGCGGCACCTTCGTCCGGCACGGCGGGATCACCCAGCCCGCGCCCGCGCCCCGGTTCTCCGCCACCCCCGGCGCCGTAAGGACCGGCCCGGCGCTGCCCGGTGCCGACGCCGTGTCCGTGGCCCGGGACTGGGGGCTGCCCACGGCCGGCGAAGCGCCCGCCGCCGACCGCTGAGGCGCCGTACCACCCGCACCGCCGGTGACGCCCGTCTACCCACCCGCCCGAAGGACCCGCCCCGAAAGGCAGTCGTCTTGAGCACCGAAGCGACCGAAGCGACCGAAGCGTATGTGTACGACGCGATCCGCACCCCGCGCGGGCGCGGCAAGGCCAACGGCGCCCTGCACGGAACGAAGCCGATCGACCTGGTCACCGGCCTCATCCGGGAGTTGCTCGCCCGCCACCCCGGACTCGACCCGGCCGCCGTCGACGACATCGTCCTCGGCGTCGTCGGCCCGGTCGGCGACCAGGGCTCCGACATCGCCCGGATCTCCGCCATCGCCGCCGGACTGCCCGACACCGTCGCCGGAGTACAGGAGAACCGCTTCTGCGCCTCCGGTCTCGAAGCCGTCAACATGGCCGCGATGAAGGTCCGTTCCGGCTGGGAGGACCTGGTGCTCGCCGGGGGCGTGGAGTCCATGTCCCGGGTGCCGATGGCCTCCGACGGCGGCGCCTGGTTCGCCGACCCCATGACCAACCACACCGTCGGCTTCGTCCCGCAGGGCATCGGCGCCGACCTGATCGCCACCATCGAGGGCTTCAGCCGCCGCGACGTCGACGAATACGCGGCGCTCTCCCAGGAACGGGCCGCCGCCGCGTGGAAGGACGGCCGCTTCGACCGTTCCGTGATCCCCGTACTCGACCGCAACGGCCTCGTCGTCCTCGACCGCGACGAACATCTGCGCCCCGGCACCACCGCCGACACCCTCGCCGCCCTGAAGCCCTCCTTCGCGGCCATCGGCGACCTCGGCGGCTTCGACGCCGTCGCACTCCAGAAGTACCACTGGATCGAGAAGATCGAACACGTCCACCACGCGGGCAACTCCTCCGGCATCGTGGACGGCGCCGCCCTCGTCGCGGTCGGCACGAAGGAGATCGGCGAGCGGTACGGGCTGCGCCCCCGGGCCCGGATCGTCTCCGCGGCCGTCTCCGGCTCCGAGCCCACCATCATGCTCACCGGCCCCGCGCCCGCCACCCGCAAGGCGCTCGGCCGGGCCGGACTGACCATCGACGACATGGACCTGATCGAGATCAACGAGGCGTTCGCGGGCGTCGTGCTGCGGTTCGCCCGCGATATGGGCCTCTCCCTCGACCGGATCAACGTCAACGGCGGGGCGATCGCCCTGGGGCATCCGCTCGGAGCCACCGGGGCGATGATCCTCGGCACCCTCGTCGACGAACTGGAACGCCGTGACCTGCGCTACGGCCTGGTGACCCTCTGCGTCGGCGGCGGTATGGGCATCGCCACCGTCGTCGAGCGCGTCGCGTCCTGAACCGTACGACGGGTACGACGGCCGACCGTACGCCTCCGCCTTCCGCCACCCTCCCGGAGACCGCAGCCATGACCACCAGCACCGCGACCACCGAGCCGACCGAGCCGAACGAGCCCACTGAGCCGACCGAGCCGACCGAGAACCCTGTGAGCACCGCCATCCGCTGGGAAGCGGACGACACCGGAGTCGTCACCCTCGTCCTCGACGACCCGGGCCGGTCCGCCAACACCATGAACCAGGCGTTCGTCGCCTCCCTCACCGCCGTCGCGGACCGCGCCGAAGCCGAACGCGACTCCATCCGAGGCATCGTCGTCACCTCCGCCAAGAAGACCTTCTTCGCGGGCGGCGACCTCAAGGAGATGATCCGGCTCGGCCCCGACGACGCCCGGGTGGCGTTCGACACCGGGATGACCGTCAAGCGCGCCCTGCGCCGGATCGAGACCCTCGGCGTGCCCGTCGTCGCCGCGATCAACGGCACGGCGCTCGGCGGCGGTTACGAGATCGCCCTCGCCTGCCACCACCGGATCGCGCTCGACGCCCCCGGCTCCCGGATCGGACTGCCCGAGGTCACCCTCGGGCTGCTGCCCGCCGCGGGCGGTGTGACCAGGACCGTACGGCTCCTCGGGATCGCCGACGCACTCCTGAAGGTGCTCCTCCAGGGCACCCAGTACCCGCCCCGGCGCGCCCTGGAGAACGGCCTCGTCCACGAGGTCGCCGACACGGCGGACGAGATGCTCGCCCGGGCCCGCGCGTTCGTCGACGCCCACCCGGATTCGCGGCAGCCCTGGGACGTCAAGGGCTACCGCATCCCCGGCGGCACCCCCGCCAGCCCCCGCTTCGCCGCCGATCTGCCCGCCTACCCGGCCCATCTGAAGAAGCAGACCGGCGGCGCGCCCTACCCGGCGCCGCGCAATATCCTCGCCGCCGCCGTCGAGGGCTCCCAGGTCGACTTCGAGACCGCGCAGATCATCGAGGCGCGCTACTTCACCGAGCTGGTGACGGGACAGACCGCCAAGAACATGATCCAGGCGTTCTTCTTCGACCTCCAGGCCGTGAACGCGGGCGCCGCCAGGCCGCGGGGCTTCGAGCCGCGCAAGGTCACCAAGGTCGCCGTCCTGGGCGCGGGGATGATGGGCGCCGGGATCGCCTACGCCTGCGCCCGCGCCGGGATCGACGTCGTACTCAAGGACGTCGACGCCGAAGCCGCCGAGCGGGGCAGGGCGTACTCCGTGAAACTCCTGGAGAAGGCGCTCGCCCGGGGGCGGACGACGGAGGCGAAGCGGGACGCGCTGCTCGCCCGGATCACCCCGACCGCCGACCTCGCCGACCTCGCGGGCTGCGACGCCGTCATCGAGGCCGTCTTCGAGGACACGGCGCTCAAGCACCGGGTGTTCCGGGAGGTGCGGGAGGCCGTCGCGCCGGACGCGCTGCTCTGCTCCAACACCTCCACCCTGCCCATCACCGAGCTGGCCGAAGGCGTCGACCGGCCCGCGGACTTCGTCGGGCTGCACTTCTTCTCCCCCGTCGACAAGATGCCGCTGGTCGAGATCATCAAGGGCCGGAAGACCGGTGACGAGGCGCTGGCCAGGGCGTTCGACCTGGTCCGGCAGATCAACAAGACCCCCATCGTGGTCAATGACTCCCGGGGCTTCTTCACCTCCCGGGTCATCGGACGGTTCATCAACGAGGGCGTCGCCATGATCGGAGAGGGGGTCGCCCCCGCCTCCGTCGAACAGGCCGCCGCCCAGGCCGGATACCCCGCGAAGGTCCTCGCCCTGATGGACGAACTGACCCTCACCCTCCCGCGCCGGATCCGCGACGAGACCCGGCGCGCGGTGGAGGAGGCCGGCGGGGAGTGGGCCCCGCACCCGGCGGACGCGGTGGTCGACCGGATGGTGGACGAGTTCGGCCGGACCGGGCGGAGCGGGGGAGCGGGCTTCTACGACTACGCGGACGACGGCACCAGGACCGGCCTGTGGCCGGGGCTGCGGGAGCACTTCGCCCGGCCGGACGCCGTCGATGTCCCCTTCGCCGACCTGCGGGAACGCCTGTTGTTCTCCGAGGCGCTGGACGCGGTGCGCTGTCTGGAGGAGAACGTCCTCACCTCGGTCGCCGACGCCAATATCGGCTCGGTGATGGGGATCGGCTTCCCGGCCTGGACCGGTGGTGTCCTCCAGTACGTCAACGGGTACGGGGGCGGGCTGCCGGGCTTCGTGGCCCGGGCGCGCGAACTGGCCGCCCGGTACGGCGAGCGGTTCGAACCCCCGGCGCTGCTGGTCGCCAAGGCGGAACGCGGCGAACGCTTCGCGGACGGGACGGAGTAACGGCGCGGGGGAGGACGGCGGGCCGGGAGCCTACCCCGGCCCGTCCTCCCCGGGATCCCCGTCGTCTTTGTCCTCCCCGTCCTCGACGGAAGGCGCCCCCTCGGCGAAGGCGGTCCTCAGCTCCTCCTTGAGGGACCGCTGGAACGCCGTGACCAGCGCCTGCACCACCAGGGGCCGGATCGGCTCCGACAGACTCCGGATGGCCTCGGCGGCCCGCTCGGGGCTCCCCGGGACCGGTCCGCCGTCGCCGTCGCCGTCGCCGTCCCCGTCGCCCTCGCCGACCCCGGCCTCCCGGTCCCGGTAGGGCTGCCACACCTCGTCCCGGAACAGCCGGGCCAGCTCGTGCGCCGCCGACCGGGTGTGCTCGACCAGGACGGTACGGGCGGCGATGATGGTCTCGTACGGGATCGGCACGTCGAGCAGTCGCGCGGCGAGCGGCAGCAGCCCCGGCTCGACGCGGTACGTCCCCGGCTCGGCCCCCGGCGCCACCGCCCCCATCGCGCCCAGCCGCTCCACGTCCCCGTCGTCGAGCGTCCGCCCGAGCCGTCGCGCCAGCCCCTCCCGGGTCACCACCTCGGCGGAGTCCGGTATCCAGCTTGCCACCAGCGCGCGGTGGATCGCCAGATCGTGGGCCCCGACATCCGGCGGCAACCGCCCCAGGTACCGCTCGATCGCGGCGAGCGTCATCCCCTGCCGCTGCAACTCCTCGATGAGGGCGAGCCGCGACAGATGCCCGGCCCCGTACCGCCCCACCCGGCGCGGTCCGATCACCGGCGGCGGCAGCAGCCCGCGGGTCCCGTAGAACCGGATCGTGCGCACGGTGACCCCGGCGCGCGCGGCCAGCTCGTCCACCGTCAGCGTCGGTGCGTCCGCACTGCCGCCGCCGTGGACCGCGGTGGTGCCACCAGCCATCGTGCGCCTCGCTTCCCCGGACGTCGTCCACAGCCCGGGTGGAACAGTATTGCTGTCTCACCGGCACTGTTGAAAGCCCCCGACCACGGCCGGGCCGTTCCGTGAGGGACCGGGCGACCGCGGCGGGGTGAACGGGATGAACGGGGTGAACGGGGCCGGGCATGACGGAGCCCCACCCCTCTCGCGGAAGGGGCGGGGCTCCGGTGGGGCGCGGCTCCGGGCGGACCGGGGTGGTCGGGCCCGTCCGCGGCGGGGCCGGGCCCTGGGTGGCCGAATCGAACGGACCCGGGTGTGGTGTCGGCGTTCCGGGTCCGGCGCGGCCGGGCGGTGCGCCCGCGTCCTCTTGCCGGAGGACGGGGCGAGGCCCTGGGGGAGGCATCAGCTCCTTCGCGTGAGTGGGGGTGAGTGGGGGTGAGTGGGGGGAACGGTGAGGTGTGTCGGAGTCGGAGAAACCAGTGGTGCGGCGACGCGATCGAAACGGCGGAACGGCCCGGCGACGGGCCGAGAGACGATCACGACGGTGGTACGTGACGACGAACGAGGCCTCGGTTCCCCCTGGGGCCGGGGGAACCGGGATCGATCCTGTCGGTGGCGGATGGCCGAAGACATCCCAGCGATGTGGGAGGTTGACCTCCGGACTCGTATGGTAGTTCGGTGACTTCGTTCCGTGATGTCGAGCGCAGGACGCTCGCCGCCGTCGCCGAACTCGGCCGTTCCGGACTGCCGTTGGACGTGTTCTTCCGGGAAGTCCACGATCTGCTGCGGCCGGTCCTCGGTTACGACGCGGGCTGCTGGCACGGCGCGGACCCCGTCACGGGCTTCATCACCTCGACCGTCTCCACCGATCTGCCGGCGGCGGGCTTCGACCGGGCCGTGGTGCTGGAGGTGTGGTCCGACGACCCCACCCGCTTCAGCGGCATCCGGGAGTCCGGGCGGCTCGCCGACACCGTGCACCGCGCCACCGGCGGACGGCCCGAGCAGAGCATCCGCTATCGCGAACTCCTCCAGGAGTTCGGCTATACAGACGAGTTGCGGATGAACCTGGACGCGCAGGGGGGCCGGTGGGGCGCCGCCGCGTTGATGCGGGGCGACGGCTCCCGGCCGTACGCGCCGCGGGAGATCAGACTGGCCGAGCGGGTGGCGCGGACCGTCGCCGAGACCCTGCGGGACGCCTCGGTCACCGACCCCGGGACCCTCACCGGGCCCGCGCAGATCACCGCCGTCCTGGTCGTCGGACCCTCCGGGCGGCTGGTCAGCGCCGATCCGCAGGCGCAGGAGCTGTTGGCCGGACTCTCGGAGGAGATGACCCGGATCGGCGGGGTGCCCACCGCCGTCGTCACGGTCGTCCAGCGGGCCCGCGCCAACGCCGCCGCCGGACGGCCCGTCGCGCCCGCCGTCGCCCGGCTGCGCGGACCGGCCGGGGGGTGGATCTCGCTGCACGCGTCCCTGCTGGACGGGCGCGCCGACGGCCGGGTCGCCGTCGTGGCCCAGCCCGCCTCCCCGCTCGACGTGATGCCGCTGACGCTGATGGCGCACCGGCTCAGCGCCCGCGAGCAGGAGGTGGCGCTGCACACCGTCCGGGGACACAGCACCCAGGAGATCGCCCGCACGCTCTATCTCACCCCGGCGACCGTGCAGGACCATCTGAAGTCCGTCTTCACCAAGACGGGGGTACGCAGCCGCCGCGAACTGGTCGCGCTGCTGATGGCCCAGCACATCGGGGCGTCCGTCCGCTCACCGGCCGACCCGCCGTCGGACGTCCTGCTCCACCGCGCCCCGGCACCGGCCCGCCGCACCTCGGCGTCCGCCCGCACCCGGCGACCCGCCAGATCCTGACCCGGACACGGCACCCGGCCCGCCGGACCGTCAGACGCCGCCCGCGTCCCGCAGATACGCCAGGACCGCCCGGACCCGCCGGTGGTCGTCCGGGGCCGGGGGCAGATCCAGCTTCTGCAGGATGCCCGCGATGTGCTTGGCGACCGCCGCCTCGGTGACGAACAGGGCCCGCGCCACCGCCGCGTTCGAGCGGCCCTCCGCGACCAGGGCGAGGACCTCCCGTTCCCGCGGGGTCAGCCGGGCCAGCGGATCCCGGCGGCGGGCGAGGATGCCAAGCAGACCGAGCAAGACCTCCACCTGAGATGCGAAAGCCAGTACAGATCGACAACGTGGTCCATCTGGACTTCGAGCTGTAGCCACCGCGCCCGGACCAGCGCGGACGCTCGGGCCCGTGGATAGCGTGAGAACGAGATCAGAGACGCCGTGCGGGCGCGGCAGGTTCCGTTCGCCCGTCGACTCGGCTACGCCGAACGCGCCAGCTCCACACCGTATGCCCCATGAGAGCCACGGCAGCGACGCATGCTGCGACGCGAATCACGTTCCAGGTCAGACTGAAAGTCGGCCCCTCCGATTCCGCCTCGACGTTCAATCGCTGAGTCGCCTCGAAGAAGGCAATCAACGGAACTAGCAGACGGAATAGAAGACCAGCGATTCCGGACGTTCGCGCCACGTTTCCAATGAGCCCCAAAGGTGCGCCAAAAACGAAAGCGGCCATCCCCCACAAGAGGATCGGCCCCTCGCTGGAGCTGCCAGATTCCATCTCCATTCCATCCGGAATCGATGTGGCGGGTTCCATTCCGGCCGGAATGGTGGGATTCATATCCTTGAAAAGGTAGTACGCGACTACGGCAATGGCCAATCCTGAAGATGCGAGCAGTGTCGACTCGATTTTAGAGCGACGTAAGTAGCCCACCATAAATGCGTAGCAGGCCCACGGCCAGCCACTAGAGAAAACGATACTCACGGCGACGCAAACAGAATTGTCCCATTTCCCGGAAACGGGGCCCACCAAGCCCAGCAGCAGACCCGCTCCGAGAGACGCAGTGGCCGACGCAAGGCGAGTACATGTGAAGCGTGTGATTGTTCTTCCCCGTTCAGTGGGTCAGCCCGAGTTGGAGGGTTCTCCGCCGTACGGACAGGCGCCCGTCGGAGCAACCGCTACGCCGTCCGCTTGGGCACCGTCGAGGCCGACGTGGCGGTCACCGGCCTCACGAACGGCGGCATGCGGGCAACCGACCTTGGCGAGGCGCACGACAAGCCCGTATACCGGACCCGCATCGAGTTCTTTCGCGGCATCGCCGTACTCGGCGGGTAGGGCGGCGCACGCCTGATGAACGTACTGGACGGCTGAGCTTCACCTTGCGCTGAACAGAGAGAGCCCCGCACTGCCCGCCCGAATCGGCAAGGGTGCGGGGCTCCTCGTATCGCAGGACTGGACGGCCGCGTGCGGCCGGTAGCCGACACTCAAGGGCCATGTGTACGGCGCTCAAGGCTCGGCCACCGGCTGCCGGGTCAGTAGACGGCGACCCCGTAGACGGACAGCGCCTCCTTCACCGGCTGGTGGATGGCGGAGCCGCTCGTGCCCGAGCAGCCCGAGCTGCCCGAGTGGATGCCCAGCGCCGTCGCGCCGGCGAAGTGCGCCCCGCCGCTGTCGCCGCCCGCGGAGCACGCGGTCGTACGGACCATGTTGTACACCGGGCCGTCGCTGTAGTTGACGGTCACATTCACGGCCGTGACGGTCCCGCTGGTCACCCGGGTCGTGGAGCCGCTCTTCTGGAGGGACTGGCCCACGATGGCGTCGGCGGCCGAGGTGATGTCCTGGTAGCCGCCGTTGTAGAGGTTGACCGTGCCCGGCGGGACGTCGGAACCGGTGTACCGGACGATCCCGTAGTCGTTGGTGGGGAAGCTGGTGCCCTCGCGCACCCCGATCTGCGCCCCGCCCGAGGACGCGGACCACGAGCCGGCCACATTGGTGCAGTGGCCCGCGGTGAGGAAGTAGCGGGTGTTCCCCGCGACCACGTTGAACGCCGCCGAACAGCGGTAGCCGCCGCCGTAGATCGCGTCCCCGCCGGTGACCTCCTGGGTGAACACCCCGGGGACGCGCTCGACGCGCACGGCGTCGCCGAGGCTCGCCGCGACCGCCTTCAGCCGGTTCAGCGACCGGACGCCGAGCGACTGATCGGCCTCCACGACGACCTGATTGGCCGAGGGATCGATACCCCACGACGTGCCGGGGATCTTCGCCCGCGCCTCCAGGACGCCCATCGCGTCCTCCAGCTGCGCCGTGGACCGCTCGACGATCCGGGCCCGCGCACCCGAGGCGCGGACCTCGTCGGCGGCGGCGCCGTCTGTCACGGCGACGACCAGCTCTCCCGTACTCCTGTCGAGGTACGAACCCGCGCCGCGGTCGCCCAACGCCCCCTCCAGCCGGGCGTCGAGGGCGTAGACGGCGGCCCCGGCGGCGACTCCGGGGCCCGGCGACGGTACGGGTTCCGCGGCGGCGGAACCGGCTCCGACGCCCGCGGCGGGCAGCGCCAGCAGGAGGGACAGAACGATCCGCGCGCCGAGAGTGCGTCTCATGGGGGAGTCTCCTTCGCAGTGGTCCTCGGATGAAATGTGGGGGTTTGCGAAGAGCAGTGTGGACCGGACCCGGCCCGGGCCGCCGGATCAATGTGACATGGTCCTGTCATGTCGACAAGGGCGCGTGGAGGTGCGGATGGGGCTCGCGGGAAGCCGCGGGCGCCGGGGTGCTGACGGTCCGTCGCCCGCGCGGGCGGCCCGGACGCGGGCGACGAGCCGCCCGGACGTGCCTCTAACGTCCGGAGCCGATCACCGGATAGTGGTCCGACAGATGGGTGTACGTGTACGTCCGCCCCCAGCTCCGGACGTTCCACGGCGCGGTGCGCTCCGCGACGACCTCGTTGGTCCACTCGGCGGGCCGGGCGTGTCCGGCCCGGTGCAGTACATGGTCGAGATCCTCGCGCGGGTCGGACGGGTAGCGCTCCGCCGCGATCGAGTTCTCCCGGGTGTCGAAGGAGTACCGGTGGCCGGTCCTTCGGTCCTCCGCCACCAGGCCCGCGTCGGTGAGCATCGCGGCGTACTCGGCGGAGTGCCGGTCCACGTTCAGGTCGCCCGCGACCAGGACCTGCTCCGACGCGGGAATGCCCTTGGCGTCGAGGAAGGCGTCCAGCTCCCGGAACTGCCGGGCCCGTACCGTCGCCGCCTCGCCGGAGGCGCACCCCGGGTCCGTGGACTGGGCGTGGGTGCCCACCACATGGACCCGGGAGCCGTTCACGTCCAGGACCGTATAGACGAAGCCTTTGTTGGAGAACCAGTCCCCGCCGCATGCGTCCCGGTAGACGTACTGCTCCTTGCGGACGACCGGCCACTTGCTGAGGACCGTGACTCCGCCGTCCTCGG
Organism: Streptomyces sp. NPDC059248; assembly: GCF_042753905.1. Classification (NCBI taxonomy): domain Bacteria; kingdom Bacillati; phylum Actinomycetota; class Actinomycetes; order Kitasatosporales; family Streptomycetaceae; genus Streptomyces; species Streptomyces sp. NPDC059248. The sequence continues at coordinate 114,498 of NZ_JBHYZV010000007.1, forward strand.
GTGTGGTGGCGGAGTAGGCGCCGCCCGTCGCGTCCCAGCCGGCGCGGCTCCGGCCCAGGACCGGGGTCTGGTACGGATACTCCGCCGCCGCCCGGTTCCGCAGCAGATCCGACGACGCGTTGTCGAACGCCTCCTGGACCACGACCACGTCCTGGCCCCGGAAGAACGGCGCCGCTGCGATCTCCCGGGCGCGGTGGTCCTGACCCCAGTTGGGGTACAGGGCCTTGCTGAAGAGGAACGCGTTGTACGTGAGCACGTCCAGGCCCGGGGTCCCGGCGGGGGTGGCGGGCGCGCCGTCCGCGGCGGCGGCCGGAGGAGCGGTCGCCACCAGGCCCGCGGCGAGCGCCGCCGAAACGGCGCCGGCCGCCGCGCGCCGTATCAGGGCGGCGGCGCGGGGGTGGGCCAAAAGGGGGGAAGGGGAGGAAAGGAGGGAAAGGGGGGATCGCGGCACGTTGACTCCTGGGTCGGGGGCACGGCGATGGCGTCGGAACCATCCAATCAGTCGCGGTTACCGTCAGGTAATGACCAGGTGCCGGGTTCCTTGCGGACAAAGGTAGGATCGAGATCGCCCGCCGTCGCGTCCCGCGCCCGTGGGTGCGCGCGACTCTTCGGCGGCCGACTGCCCCGTCCTCCGGCGGACATCCCGGAGGGCACCGGCATCCGCCGAAGGGCGCCGATACCCGACGAACGTTGTCGACACGCTGACGGACACCTACGGACAAGGCAGGACGAGCCCTTGAACGACAAGCTTCTTCCCCTGGACATCGGCCCGCTGAATCCCACGGGCTGGGGTCTCGTCATCGGATTCGTCTCCTTCGCGATCGTCTACGCCGTGCTCGCGGGCCGGCTGCTGCCGCGCGCCGCGGCGATCATGGCGGAGCGCGAGGCGAAGACGCAGGGCGTCATGGACGCGGCCGACGAGGTCCGCACCGAGGCCGAGGAGATCCGCGCCCAGCGCGAGGCCATCCTCGCGGAGGCCCGCCACGAGGCCGCCCACACCCGCCAGCGGGCCCAGGAGGAGGGCACCGCCCTGATCGCCGCCGCCCGCGAGGAGGGGCTGCGCGAGAAGGAGCGCATCGTCGCCGAGGGCACCGCGGCCATCGAGGCCGAGAAGGTCGTCGCCGAGGCCGCGCTCCGCGCCGACGTCGACACCTGGGCCCACTCGCTCGCCGAGCGCATCGTCGGCGAGCCGGTCCCGGCTCCCTCCGAGAGCCGTCGCTCGGGCAGCTGACCGCCCGGCGTCACACCGCACGAACGCCCGCGCGGGGAACGGAAACGTTCCCCGCGCGGGCGTTCCGCGTTCCCGGTTCGGACGGTTCGGACGGTTCGGACGGCCCTGGTGGCCCGGCCCGGCCGCCCGGCCACCCGCCCGGCCCGGGCGCGGCGGCGGTGACGTCCGAACCCGTGCGGCCCCCGCACCGGAGCCCCGGCCGCACGGACCCGAGCGGCTCCGGCCCCGTATCGCTCCCCTCACTCCCGCCGCTCCCGTGACCCCCGTCGCGAAACACCCGGAACACCACAAATCAGTACCGATCGGCACCTCATCGAGCGCCTGAGTCTCTCCCGCCCCGCCGACCTCGCCGTCGCCCTCTGTCGCTCCGCGGCTCCGGGGAGTACCGTCCGCCCATGCCGATACGTGCGCGGAGCACCCGCCTGACGTACAGATCGCTGCCGGTGGCCCTGGCCGCCGCCCTGATGGCGTTCGCCCTCACCCCGGTGGGCGCCGAGGCCGCTCCCGATCCGGGGACCGCGGCGATCCGGGAGAGCAGACCCGTCTACTCCTACGCGACCGCGATCCGGGAATCCGTCTGGGTGGACACCCGGATCGACGGTGACGGCGACGGCCGGACCGACCGGGTCGCCGTCGACATCGTCCGCCCCCGGGAGGCCGCGGCCCAGGGCCGCCGCATCCCGGTGATCATGGACGCGAGTCCGTACTACTCCTGCTGCGGGCGGGGGAACGAGAGCCAGCTCAAGACCTACGACGCCGATGGCAAGCCGGTCCAGTTCCCCCTCCACTACGACAACTACTTCGTCCCGCGCGGCTACGCCTTCGCCGCCGTCGACCTGGCCGGGACCAACCGCTCCGACGGCTGTGTCGACATCGGCGGCCGGTCCGACGTGCAGTCCGCCAAGGCCGTCGTCGACTGGCTCAACGGCCGCGCCCGCGGCTACACCACCAGGACCGGCGCCGAGCGCGCCCGCGCCGACTGGTCCACCGGCCGTACCGGGATGATCGGCAAGAGCTACGACGGCACCGTCGCCAACGGCGTCGCCGCCACCGGGGTCGAAGGTCTGGAGACCATCGTGCCCATCGGCGCGATCTCCACCTGGTACGACTACTACTTCGCCAAGGGCGCTCCGCTCTTCGGCAGTGGCCCGGACCGGCTCGCGCGCCGGGTCGAGAGCCCCGAGGCCGCGGGCCGCTGCGAGGCCGTCAAGCAGCGGCTGGTCGACGGCGCCCCGCGCAGCGGCGATCTCACCCGGCTCTGGGCCGACCGGGACTACGTGCCCGATGCTGCGAAGGTGAAGGCCAGCGTCTTCGCCGTCCACGGCATGCAGGACCTCAATGTGCGCGGCAAGCACTTCGGCCAGTGGTGGGACGCCCTGGCGAAGGCCGGGGTCGAGCGGAAGGTCTGGCTCTCCCAGGCCGGCCATGTCGACCCCTTCGACTTCCGCCGGGCCGATTGGGTGCGTACCCTCCACCGCTGGTTCGACCACTACCTCCTCGGCTACGACAACGGCATCGACGACGAGCCCATGGCCGATATCGAACGGGCCCCCGACCGGTGGACCACGGACCGTGTCTGGCCGCCGAGCGGCACCCGGGCCGTCACGGTCCGCCCCGGCAACGGCGCACAGCCCGGCGTCGGCACCCTCACCCTGAAGCCCGCCCGCCCCGGCGCCGGCGAGACCTTCACGGACGCGCCCCAGCTGAACGAGCTGGACTGGTCGCGGGCGATCGACCGGACCACCACCGAGAAGGCCGGGTTCGTCACCGGGCCCCTCACCCGCGATCTGCGGCTCTCCGGCTCCGGCACGGTCACCGTGACCGCCACCCCGACCACCACCAGCGCCCATCTGACCGCCGTCCTCGTGGACCTCGGACCCGATACGATCCGCGACTACACGGGCCCCGGCGAGGGCATCGCCACCCTCGGCGAGCGCACCTGCTGGGGCGAGAGCGCCCCCGGCGACAGCGCCTGCTTCAAGGAGACGAGGGCCGCCACCGCCGACGTCGGCTTCACCGTCTTCAGCCGCGGCTGGGCCGATCTCGGCAATCACGCGTCCGACGCCGTCGGCAGGCCCCTCACCCCCGGTGAGAAGCACACGATCACCCTCGATCTGCACGCGAGCGACCATGTGGTCCCGGCCGGGCACCGGCTCGCGCTGATCATCGCGGGCACCGACCGCCATCTCGTTCAGCCCCCCGACACCACACCCACCCTCACCCTCGATCTGGCGCGGACCGGAGCCCGGCTGCCCTTCGTCGGCGGCGCCTCCGCCTTCGCCGCGGCCACCGCCCGAGCCGCCGACCCCGCCGCCCCGGGGCGGGTCGACCTGTCCGACTCCGTCACGAGCCCGCGCCCGATCGACCCGATCCCCGGAGACCAGCACCGATGAATCCCCGTATCCGCGCCCTCGTCGTGGGGGCGGCCTCGGCCGCTCTCGCCCTCCCCCTGTTCGCCGCCCCCGCCCACGCGGCGGGCGACGGTCCACCGCGCGCGCCGCGCACCGAGTTCGAGACCAGCGGAGGCACCCGCTGGACCGGGCAGCCCGCCGAGCAGACCTTCCTCGCCGCCGTCGACCGGGGCAGCGACCGGGTCTCGATCGCCCGGGCCGGCACCACCAAGCAGAACCGGCCGATCCAGCTCGTCACCGTCGGGAACCGGCACGCCGACAGCACGGTGCTGCTGATCTGCTCCCAGCACGGCGACGAGCCGTCGGGCCGGGAGGCATGTCTGTCGACCGTCCGCGATCTGGCCTTCGCCCGCGACCGGGAGACCCGGCGGCTGCTCGACCGGACGAAGATCCTGGTGGTACCCACCGCCAACCCCGACGGCCGGGCCGCCGACACCCGCGGCAACGGCGACGGTATCGACATCAACCGCGACCATCTCGCCCTGAAGACCGCCGAGGGCCGGACGATCGCCGCCGTCGTCCGCGACCACCGCCCCGACGTCGTCTACGACCTGCACGAGTACAGCTCCACCCCCCGCTACTACGACAAGCAGCTCTTCGACCTCTGGCCGCGCAACCTCAACACCCACCCCAAGGTGCACGAGGAGTCGAAGACCCTGTCCGGCCGGTACGTCCGCCCCGCCGCGCACGACGAGGGCTTCAACACCGGGACGTACGGCGTCTGGACCGACCCGGTGACCGGCGAGCCGATCCGGCAGGTCGCGGGCGACGGACAGGAACGCATCCTGCGCAACGCCACCGGGGTCAAGAACGCCGTCGGGCTGCTCATCGAGAGCCGGGTGGACGCGATGACACCCGAGGAACTGGCCGACGAGTCCGTCAACAACCGCCGCCGGGTGGACAGTCAGCTCGCCGCGCTCGACGGTCTCTACTCCTTCACGGACGAGCGGCGCGGCCGGATCGAGGCGGCGACCACCACCGCCCGGCTCACCGGACTGCTCGACCGCGGTCCCGTCTATCTCGGCGGCGCCGACAACGACCCGGCGACCGGTGACGAGACCCTGGCGGACCCCCCGTGCGGCTACCGGCTCGCCCCGGCCCAGTGGGCGGACGTACGGGACGAGCTTGCCCTGCACGGCGTCGCCGCGCTGCCCGGGCGCGACGGCGGGGCCTTCGTACCGCTGCGCCAGTCGCAGCGCGCGCTCGTACCCCTGCTGCTGGACGCGCGTGCGACCTATCACCTGACGCCGGGTCAGCCGGTCACGACCTGCTGAACCGGGCCCGTCGTCCACGGCGGCACGGGGCACCTGTGGTAGGGCATATCCCAGGCAATACGGATCATCCGGACAGCCTGCGTCCACCGCACGAAAGGTGCCCCTGTGTCGCACGGACCAACCCCCGACGACCGGGGGGCCCGGCCGCTCACCGAGGCCGAGCCCCCCGAACTGCTCCAGCCGCACGGGCGGCCCGTCACGGACCGGATCGTCTTCGGTGTCACCGCCGTCCTGACCCTCGCCTTCGTCGTCTGGGGCGCGGTCGCCACCGACTCCCTGCAGAACGCCTCCAATACCCTGCTCGAAGGGCTCATCAAGAACGGTGGCTGGGCCTTCGTCCTCGCCGCCTCCGGCTTCGTCGTCTTCGCCCTCTGGCTCGCCGTCAGCCGCTACGGCCGGATCCCGCTCGGCGAGGAGGGCGCCGACCCCGAGTTCCGTACCGTCTCCTGGGTCGCCATGATGTTCAGCGCCGGGATGGGCATCGGCCTGATGTTCTACGGCGTGAGCGAGCCGCTGGCGCACTTCATCTCGCCACCGCCCGGCACCTCGCCGGGGAGCCCGGGCGAGGCGATGCAGATCGCCATGGCCACCACCCTCTTCCACTGGACGCTGCACCCCTGGGCGATCTACGCGGTCGTGGGTCTCGCCATCGCCTACAGCACCTTCCGGCGCGGCCGCCGCCAGACCATCAGCGCCGTCTTCGTCCCGCTCATCGGCCCCGAACGGTGCGCGGGCGTCACCGGCCGTCTCATCGACATCCTGGCCATCTTCGCCACCCTCTTCGGCTCGGCGGCATCGCTCGGCCTGGGCGCCCTCCAGATCGGCAGCGGCATCACCGGACTCGGCTGGCTGGACACCGTCGGTACGACCCTGCTGGTGAGCGTGATCGCGGTCCTCACCGCCGCTTTCGTGGTCTCCGCCGTATCCGGGGTGGAGCGGGGCATCCAGTGGCTCTCCAACACCAATATGGTGCTGGCGTTCGTCCTGGTCCTCTTCGTCTTCATCGCCGGTCCCACCATCATCGTGCTCGATCTGCTGCCCACCTCCATCGCCGCGTACTTCGCCGAACTGCCGCAGCTCGCCGGGCGCACCGAGGCCACCGGCGGCCGGGCGGTCGCCGAATGGCTGAGCAGCTGGACCGTCTTCTACTGGGCCTGGTGGATCTCCTGGACGCCCTTCGTCGGGATGTTCATCGCCCGGATCAGCCGGGGCCGGACCATCCGCCAGTTCGTCGGCGGGGTCATCCTCGTCCCCAGCACCGTCAGCCTCTGCTGGTTCGCCGTCTTCGGCGGTACGGCGATGAAACTGGAGGAGCGGGACCGGCTCGGGAACGAGGCCACCCCCGAGGGCCAGCTCTTCGCGGTGCTCCAGCACTATCCCTTCGCCACCGCCACCAGCATCCTGGTGGTGATCCTCGTCGGGATCTTCTTCGTCTCCGGCGCCGACGCCGCGTCCGTGGTGATGGGCACCCTCTCCCAGCACGGCACCTTCGAACCGGCCCGGCTGGTCGTGGTGTTCTGGGGCATCGTCACCGGCGCGGTCGCCGCGATCATGCTCCTCATCGGCAACGGGCAGGGCGACGCGCTCGCCGGGCTGCAGAATCTGACCATCCTGGTCGCCGCGCCGTTCGTGGTCGTGATGATCGGGATGTGTGTGGCCCTGATGCGCGATCTGCGGCACGACCCCCTGATCGTCCGCAAGGAGGCCGGTACGGAGGCGGTCGAATCCGCGGTGATCGCGGGCCACGAGAAGTACGACGGCGACTTCGAGATCCGGATCGGGCCCGGCCCCTCGGGCCCGCCCGGAGGCTGAGCCCGGGAGCTGAGCCCGGGGGCCGTACCGCCCGGGGCGGCCGGCGGCCGGGTCAGTCGGCGGGCTTCTCCCACACGGAGACATGCCGGCGGCTCTCGCCCGTGAACGGGGCGCGCGACCAGTCCTCCCAGCGGTCGCGCGGCCGCAGCCCGGCGATCCGCGCCATCAGATCCAGCTCCGAGGGCCAGACGTACCGGAACGGGATCGCCCGGTACCGTACCGACCCCTCGGCGAGACCGGAGAAGTGGTGCGAGGTCATCGCCTGCGTCGCCGGATCGAGGGTGTCGACGCCCCATCGGTCCGTGCCGATGTGGAACGGCACCGCGGTCTGTCCCGGCGGCAGCAGCCGCAGATCCGGCATCCCCACATCGATCACGAAGGTGCCGCCGGGGCGCAGTTGGGACGCCGCGTTGCGGAAGCACTCGACCTGGGCGTCCTGCGTCGTCAGATTGTTGATCGTGTTGAAGACGAGGTACGCGACCGAGAACGTGCCCGCGCCCGGGGCGCGGGCCGTGGTGAAGTCCCCGACGGTCACCCCGATCTCCGCCCCGCCCGGCTTCTCCCGCAGCCGCCGCACCATGGCCCGCGACAGCTCGATCCCGTGCACCGGCACCCCGTGCGCGGCCAGCGGCAGCGCCACCCGCCCCGTACCCACCCCGAACTCCAGCGCCGGCCCGTCCCCGGCGAGCCCGGCGATGAGCTCCACCTCGGGCACCACCGCCTCCGGCCGGAACATCGCCTCGTGCTGCTCGTCGTACGTCGCCGCTACGGTCTCTCCGAAGTACCCGTCCTCGTCGATGTCCATCGCGCGACGGTAACCCCCACGTCCGGATCCCCGCACGGGGTTTTCGGGTCGGTGCCGCTCGCGGAATCCCGGCGCGCCCCCCTCTCATCGCCCTGGGCAGGGCCGGGGAACCGGGCCCGCCGCCCGGCCCGCCGCCGCCGGGACGCCGGGCGGGTCCGCACCCCCCGGGAAGGCGTCAGCGCTGCTTGTCGCGGCCCGTCAGGCCCGCGCGGCGCAGGGCGTCCGCCATCGCGCTGTTGGCGGGCGGCGGGGCCTGCCGGTCCCGGCCGCGACCGCCACCCGGCTGGCCGCCACCACCGCCCTGACCGCCGCCTTGGCCCCCGCCCTGAGCACCGCCGCGCCGCTGCTGCGGGCGTCCACCCCGGTCACCCCTGCCGCCCTTGTCACCCCGGTCACTCCGGCCGCCCTTATCACCGCGATCCCCGCGGTCACCCTTGTCACCGCGATCCCGGCCGCCCTGGCGCGGCGGTGCTCCGGCCGCGTCGTCGTCGAGCCGCAGCGTGAGGGAGATCCGCTTGCGCGGGATGTCGATGTCGAGGACCTTCACCTTCACCACGTCACCCGGCTTCACCACATCGCGCGGGTCCTTGACGAACGTCTTCGACATCGCCGACACATGCACCAGACCGTCCTGGTGGACCCCGATGTCCACGAACGCGCCGAACGCGGCGACATTCGTCACCACACCCTCCAGCACCATGCCCGCCACCACGTCGCCGATCTTCTCGACGCCCTCCTTGAACGTGGCCGTACGGAACGCGGGCCGCGGGTCGCGCCCCGGCTTCTCCAGCTCCCGCAGGATGTCGGTGACCGTCGGCAGACCGAAGGTCTCGTCCACGAAGTCGTCCGCCCGCAGCGACCGCAGCGTCCCCGTGTCGCCGATCAGGGCCGCCACCTCCCCGCCGGTCGACTTCACCATCCGCCGGACCACCGGATACGCCTCCGGGTGGACGCTGGAGGCGTCCAGCGGATCGTCGCCGCCCCGGATCCGCAGGAAGCCCGCGCACTGCTCGTACGCCTTCGGGCCCAGCCGGGACACGTCCTTCAGCGCCCGGCGGGAACGGAACGGGCCGTTCGCGTCGCGGTGCGCCACGATGTTCTCGGCCAGTCCCGCACCGATCCCCGACACCCGCGACAGCAGCGGCGCCGAGGCCGTGTTGACGTCGACACCGACACCGTTCACACAGTCCTCGACGACCGTGTCGAGGGAGCGGGAGAGCTTCACCTCGGACAGATCGTGCTGGTACTGCCCGACGCCGATCGACTTGGGGTCGATCTTCACCAGCTCGGCCAGCGGGTCCTGGAGCCGCCGGGCGATCGACACCGCGCCGCGCAGGGACACATCCAGCCCGGGCAGCTCCTGGGAGGCGAACGCGGACGCCGAGTACACCGACGCCCCCGCCTCCGAGACCATCACCTTCGTCAGCTTCAGCTCCGGATGGCGGGCGATCAGATCGGCCGCCAGCTTGTCCGTCTCCCGGGACGCGGTGCCGTTGCCGATCGCGACCAGCTCGACCGCGTGCGCCTTCGCCAGCCGCGCCAGCGTCGCCAGCGACTCGTCCCAGCGGTTCGCGGGAACGTGCGGATGGACCGTGTCGACCGCCACGACCTTGCCCGTCGCGTCGACGACGGCCACCTTCACCCCGGTACGGAAACCGGGGTCGAGACCGAGCGTGGCCCGCGTCCCGGCGGGCGCCGCCAGCAGCAGATCGCGCAGATTGGCCGCGAACACCCGGACCGCCTCGTCCTCGGCCGCCGTCCGCAGCCGCAGCCGCAGATCGATCCCGAGGTGGACCAGGATCCGGGTCCGCCACGCCCAGCGGACCGTGTCCGCCAGCCACTTGTCGCCGGGACGGCCCCGGTCCGCCACCCCGAAGCGGCGCGCGACGGCGTTCTCGTACGCGGAGGGCCCCGGCTCGTCGGAGGGCGCGTCCGGCTCCAGCGCCAGGTCGAGCACCTCCTCCTTCTCGCCCCTCAGCAGCGCCAGCACCCGGTGCGACGGCAGCTCCGTGAACGGCTCCGCGAAGTCGAAGTAGTCGGCGAACTTGGCCGCCGGGCCCTGGGTCGCGTCGCCCTTGCCCTCACGGACCTTGGCCGCCAGCCGCCCCCGCGTCCACATCCGCTCCCGCAGCTCGCCGATGAGATCCGCGTCCTCCGAGAACCGCTCGGTGAGGATCGCCCGCGCGCCGTCCAGCGCCGCCGCCGGGTCGGCGACGCCCTTGTCCGCGTCCACGAACGCCGCGGCGGCGGCCGCGGGATCCACCGACGGGTCGGTCAGCAGCCCCTCGGCCAGCGGCTCGAGACCGGCCTCCCGGGCGATCTGCGCCTTCGTCCGCCGCTTCGGCTTGAAGGGCAGATAGATGTCCTCCAGCCTGGCCTTGGTGTCGGCCGCGAGGATCCGCGCCTCCAGCGCCTCGTCCAGCTTCCCCTGCTCCCGTACGGAGTCGAGAATCGCCGCCCTGCGCTCCTCCAGCTCCCGCAGATACCGCAGCCGCTCCTCCAGGGTGCGCAGCTGGGCGTCGTCGAGCATCTCGGTCGCCTCTTTGCGGTACCGGGCGATGAAGGGCACGGTCGATCCGCCGTCCAGCAGCTCCACGGCCGCCCTGACCTGCCGTTCCCGTACGCCGAGCTCCTCGGCGATCCTGCCTTCGATGGACATCGTCACGGTTCCCCGACTCGCCTTCTGCTCCCGGCTGTGCTTGCGTCTGCATTCTGCCAAACGGTCCCTTTCGCCGGGGCGCACACCACGGTGTCGCCTCCCGCCGGGGGACAAGCCGAGGGATAGCCGGGGGTGAGCCGGGCCGGCCGCACACTGGAACGCATGGCATCCCGACGAGAACACCCCCGTCCCGGTACGGACCGGGACCCGGCCACCGCGCACGCCTGGGCGGCAGTCGGCGGCGGACCGCTCACGGAACCGGTGACGTACGAGACCGCGCCCGGCGCCCTCGCCGCGCGGCTGCCCGTCCTGGAGGCGGCCCGGGCCTGTGTCGGGGTCTGCTCCCTCGCGGCGGCCGAACTCCTCGCCCGGCGCTCGGCGATCCCCGTACCGGCCGTCCGTATCCATGAAGCCGCCGTCGCCACGGCCTTCGTGAGCGAGCGGCAGCTGCGGATCGACGGCCGGACCCCGACGTCCTTCGCCCCGCTCTCCGGCTTCCGGCCCGCCCGCGACGGCTGGGTCCGCATCCACGCCAACTACCCCCACCACCGGGCCCGGCTGCTCACGGCGCTCGGTATCCCGGACTCCGGCGGCGACGACTTCCTCACCGGGGCCCTCACGGCGGAACTGGCGTCCCGTACGGCCCTGGAGATCCAGGAGACCGTCTACGCGGCGGGCGGCCTCGCGGTCGCCGTCGCCGAAGCGCCGCCCCACCCGCCCGCCGAAGCCCCGCCCCTGGTCGGCATCGCGGACCTGGAAGGCGGCGACCCGCGGCCCCTGCCGCCCGCACCCCTGCCCGCCGACGGCGTACGCGTCCTCGATCTGACCCGGGTCATCGCCGGGCCCGTCGCCACCCGCACCCTCGCCCTCTTCGGCGCCGACGTCCTGCGGATCGACCCGCCCCTCCTCCCCGAGGACCCCGACGCCCACGCCGACACCGGGATCGGCAAACGGTCGGCGCTGCTCGACCTGGTCGACCCCGGCGACCGGCGCGTCTTCGACAGGCTCCTCGACACCGCCGACGTCCTCGTCACCGGCTACCGCCCCGGCGCCCTCGACGCCCTCGGCCTCGGCCCGGCGGAGGTCGCCGCCCGCCGTCCCGGGCTGATCGTCGCCCGGCTCGACGCCTGGGGCGACCGGACGCCGTGGGCCGGACGACGCGGCTTCGACAGCCTGGTCCAGGCCGCGACCGGGATCGCCGCCGTGGAGGCGGCCGGCGGCGACCGGCCCGGTGTCCTGCCCGCCCAGGCACTCGACCACGGCACCGGCTATCTGCTGGCCGCCGCCGTACTGCGCGCCCTGACCGACCGCCAAGACACCGGCCGGGGACGGCTGATCCGGCTCTCCCTCGCCGCCACCGCCGCCTGGCTGCTGTACGGCATCCGCCCACCCCTCGACGCACCCCCGGTACCCGTGCCCGCGCCCGACCCCGCGCCCTGGCTGACGGTCACCGGTTCGCCGTACGGGCCGCTGCGCCACGCCCTCCCGCCGGTCCACTACGAGGGCGCGCCCCGCACCTGGAGCCGCCCGCCGACGCGGTGGGGCGGTGACCCGGCCGTCTGGCGGTGAACGTGGTCGTGACCGTGGCAGGAAAGGTGGGGTGCTGGTCATTGCGGCCATCCGCGGCCGGTCCGAGGATGGACGCATGAGCCAGCGCCCCGTACTCGTCGTCCTCTACGACGGCGTCCAGAGCCTCGACGTCACCGGCCCCGTCGAGGTGTTCACCGGTGCCGGATGGGCCGTCGGGGACGAGTCCGCCTATCCGGTGCTGACCGCGTCGCCCGGCGGCCGGCCGGTCAGGACCGGCAGCGGGCTGACGCTGGTACCCGATACCGACCTGGACTCCGCGCCCACCCCGCACACCCTCCTCGTCCCTGGCGGCGATCCCGCCGACAAGGCCCCCGAGGTCGTCGGCTGGCTGCGCGAACGCGCGCCGCGCGCCGAGCGGCTGATGTCCGTCTGCACCGGCTCCTTCCTTCTTGCCGCAGCCGGACTCCTCGACGGCCACCGGGCCACCACCCACTGGGCGTTCTGCGACGACTTCGCCCGCGAACACCCGCAGGTCGACATCGACCCCGACCCCATTTACGTCCGCGACGGCCGGATCGCCACCTCCGCCGGGGTGACCTGCGGAATCGATCTCGCCCTGGCGCTCGTCGAGGAGGACCACGGACGGGGGGCCGCGCTCACCATCGCCCGCCATCTGGTGGTCTTCCTCCGCCGCCCGGGGAACCAGTCCCAGTTCAGCGCCCTACTGGCGGCACAGACCGCGCAGCGCGAACCGCTGCGGGACCTCCAGCGCTGGATCGCCGAGCACCCGGACGCCGACCTCTCCGTCGAATCGCTCGCCGCGCGGGCCCGGCTCTCCCCGCGCCACTTCGCCCGCGCCTTCCACGCCGAGACCGGGGTCACCCCGGGCCGGTATGTGGAGAGGGTACGTATCGAACACGCCCGGCGGCTGCTGGAGGAGACCTCACGCGGGGTGGAGGAGGTCTCCCGCGCCAGCGGCTACGGCACACCGGAGGCGATGCGCCGGGCCTTCGTCCGCAGCCTCGGTACGGCCCCGGCCGAGTACCGGCGCCGGTTCCACGCCCCGCTCGCCCGCTGAGACCTCGCCCTTCCCGCGCCCGGCGGATCGGTTCGGCCGGGCGGCGCCGCGCCCTGCCTCCGTACCGCTGTCGACTCACCCACCTGTCGACTCACAGACCCACCGACCATCTCGTCCCTTCCGTCGATTCATCGATCCCGAAAGGCCGTTCCATGCAGATCGCCGTACTCCTCTTCGACCGCTTCACCACCCTCGACGCCGTCGGGCCCTATGAACTCCTCGGCCGGCTGCCCGGCGCCGAAACCGTCTTCGTCGGCAAGGAGACCGGTCCGGTACGCGGCGACCAGGGCTCCCTCGCCCTGGTCGCCGACCGGACCCTCTCCCAGGTCGGCAGCCCCGACATCGTGCTCGTCCCGGGCGGTCCCGGCGAGCGGGACGCGATGGCGGACGAGGAGATCACCGGCTGGCTGCGGACCGTCGACGCCGGGACCACCTGGACCACGTCGGTCTGCACGGGGTCGCTCGTCCTCGGCGCCGCCGGGCTGCTGAACGGCCGCCGGGCCACCACGCACTGGCTCGCCATGGAGGATCTCGCGGCGCTGGGCGCCGAGCCCTCGAAGGAGCGGGTGGTCTTCGACGGCAAGTACGTGACCGCCGCCGGGGTCTCCTCCGGTATTGACATGGCGCTTCATCTGCTCGGCCGGATCGGCGGCGACGAGCTGGCCCAGTCCGTGCAGCTGCTCACCGAGTACGACCCGCAGCCGCCGTACGACGCGGGCTCGCCCGACAAGGCCCCCGCGCACCTCGTCCAGCGGTGGCGGGAGGAGGCCGCCGGAGTCCTGAACTGACCGACGGGATCCGTCCGGTCTCACCCGCTCCGGTCTCACCCGGTCCAGGTGAAGCGGGGCGTACGGCGCTCCAGGAAGGCGGCGACACCCTCCGCGGTGTCGCCGCCGGGCCGGGCCTGCTCGGCCGCCACCGCGGCCCAGTGCGCCACCCGGTCCGCGCGATCGGCCACGCCGGGGCGCCCCGCGGCGAACTCCTTCGCGGCGACCTGGGTGAGCTGCGAGCGCCCGGCCAGGATCCGGGCGAACGCGGCCACCCGGGGACCGAGGTCCGCCGGGGGCAGCACCTCGTCCACCAGACCGGTCCGCAGCGCCCGCGCGCTGTCGATCAGCTCACCCGAGAAGAGCAGGTACTTGGCGGCCGACGGGCCCACCAGCTCCACCAGCCGCCGGGTGGACGACGGGGGATAGACCACCCCGAGCCGGGCCGGGGTCACCCCGAACCACGCGTCGGCCGCGGCGAACCGCAGATCGCAGACGGCGGCCAGCTGGCAGCCGCCGCCGACGCAGTAGCCCCGGACCTCGGCCAGGGCGGGCTTGGGGAACGCGGCGAGCGCCTCCTCGGCGACGACGGCGAGCTCCTGCGGGGTCCGGGGGTCAGCCCCGGAATCCGGTGCGTCCCCGGGGCCGCGCAGGGACGAGATGTCCGCGCCCGCGCAGAACGTGTCCCCTTCACCCGTCAGGACCAGTACCCGGACGGCGGGGTCGGCGGCCAGCCGCTCCAGCAGTACGGGGACCGTACGCCACATCGCCGTGGTCATCGCGTTGCGCTTCGCGGGATGGCGGATCACGACCGTCGCCACACCCTCGGCGACGTCGCACACCACACGGGGCTCCGGGCCGGAGCCGGCTGTCTCCATGCGCCGGATGCTATCCGCCACGGGTGGACCTACGATCAGGAAGGGGTGCGAGGAGGCGGAACGCCATGACCGGTACCACCCGCTACCCCGGGGCCGCGGAGCCCCGGAAGCTGAAGCGGAGCTTCGGTCTGCTGACCGTGCTCGGCACGATCCTGGTCGTCGCCGGGATCGTCGGGCTCGTCTACACCGGGCTCGCGACCCTGACATCGATGATCCTGTTCGGCTGGCTGCTGCTGATCGGCGGACTCGTCGGTCTGGTGCAGGCGGTCCAGTCCCGGGGCAGCGACTACTTCTGGCTGGTCGTCGTGATCGCCGCGCTCAACATCGCCGCGGGGATCGTGGTGATCCGCCACCCCACCGGCTCCGCCGAGACCCTGACCCTCTTCGCCGCCCTGCTCTTCCTCACCGGCGGACTGTTCCGGCTGATGGGCAGCCTGGTGGTCCGGGGCCCGCAGTTCGGCTGGACCCTGTTCCAGGGCGCCGTGGGGCTGGTCCTGGGCATCCTGGTGCTGGCGAACTGGCCGGAGAGCAGCCGCTACGTCCTCGGGCTGTTCTTCTCCCTCGCCCTGCTCTTCGACGGCCTCGGAATGATCGCCATCGGCGTCGGCGGCCGCCGGATCGTCCGGATGGTCACCGAGCCGGACCCGGCCGGACCGCCGGACGACTGACCGGGGAACGGAACGGTCACGGGCGGCCCAACGGCCGACGGGGTCGTACCGACCCGGTCAAAAGCCGTCGATTGCAGGCGACTTCCGTTCAGGACGGCGGTGCGTATCGGTGCCCCGCGACACTTGTCTCCCCGGAGTCAGTGGGCAGCGGACATGGCGAGCGCGCCATGGGTGGGAGTCGGATTGATGGAGAGCCGCGGCAGCGTCCCGGTCCGGCCTGCGGAACCGTACGGAGACCCGGGGGGTACGGGTGGGGGACCCGGCGTCCTCGGGAGTGCGGCAGCCGTGACCGGCCACACCGGGTGGAGCACCGGCCCGGTGGTGGGGGAGGGGGTCTGGCGGTTCACCGCGCCGACCGTCGAGTCCTCGGTGCCCCAGGCCAGACGCGCGGTCCGGGAGCTGCTCGACCGGCAGGGCGTCCCCGCGGCCGGTGCCACCGGGGAGACCGTCCAGGGCCTGCTGCTGATCGTCTCGGAGCTGGTCACCAATGTGGTGAAGCACGCGGTGCTGCTCTCGCCCGAGCTGGCCGTCGAGGTGGCGCTGAGCCGGGACCGGGTCAGGGTCTCCGTCGAGGACAACCATCCCTACCGGCCCACGGCGCTGGAGACCGACTGGGGTCAGACCGGCGGCCGGGGGCTGCTGCTGGTGCGGGAGATCACCCGGGAGGCCGGGGGGCGGTGCGAGGTCCGGCACACCGCGAGCGGCGGCAAGGTCATCTGGGCGGAGCTGCCGCTCGTACCGTACGGAGCCGGGGCGGCCGTTCCTTAACGGCCCGGCCGCCCTCCGGCCCTCCGGGTCACCAGCCCCCGGCCGGTCCGGTCAGCTCGCGGATCGCCGGACGGGCCGCGTCGAGGACCGTCATGAACCAGGCCGAGAACGGCGCGGCCGCGTGCCGCTCGGCCAGCTCGTCGGGGGTGACGAAGACGGTCTCGCCGACCTCCTCCGGGTCCGGGTCCGGGGCGGCCTGCACCATACCGACGAAGAGGTGGTTGTACTCCTGCTCCACCAGTCCCGATTCCGGGTCCGGGTGGTTGTAGCGGACCGTCCCGGCCTCGGCCAGCAGCGACGGGGAGACCCCCAGCTCCTCGTGGGTGCGGCGGGCGGCGGCGGCGAACGGCGCCTCGCCGGGGTAGGGGTGTCCGCAGCAGGTGTTGGACCAGACACCGGGGGAGTGGTACTTCCCCAGCGCCCGGCGCTGGATCAGCAGCCGTCCCCGCTCGTCGAAGAGGAAGACGGAGAACGCCCGGTGCAGCCTGCCCGGCGGCTGGTGCGCGGAGAGCTTCTCCGCGGTGCCGATGGTGTTGCCGTCTTCGTCGACCAGTTCGAGCATGATCGCCGGCGGGGCGTCGTGCGAGGCGCCTGGGGACGCGCTGTTCGGGGCGGTTGCTGGTGAGGTCGGCATAACCATCCTTCGCATCGGTGCTCGGCCCTGGGGCCCGCCCAGTCTGCCGTACAAAAGCGGCTTGTCCGCACTTCGGCAGAGCGGGCATGTCCCTGTCGGCACGTCCGCGCCGGGCGCGCGGGGTCCGTACGAGGCGCGCCCGCGGCCCCCGGAAACCGGATCGTGCCCCGGCCCGGCCGGTCGGAACCCCGGGGCGGATGTCGAACTGATGAACGGATTCATCCGACCGGCGCGTCGCGCGCGCCCTCTCCGCCGCCGGGGTCCCGGGGGCCCTGAGGCCTGTCCGACAGGCCTCAGTGGCAGAGCCTGGCCTCGTGCTCCGCGTGTCCCACCGGCTCCAGCTGGAAGGTGCAGTGTTCCACGTCGAAGTGGTCCCCGAGGCAACCCTGGAGGTCGTGCAGCATCCGTTCGTGCCCCACCGCGTCCAGTGTGTCCTGGGAGACGACGACGTGCGCCGAGAGGACCGGCATCCCCGAGGTGATGGTCCAGGCGTGCAGATCGTGGACGTCCTCCACGCCGGGCAGCTCCAGTATGTGGCGGCGTACCTCGGCCATGTCGACGTCCTTGGGCGCCGACTCCAGCAGCACGTTCACCGTCTCCCGCAGCAGCTTCACGGTCCTGGGCACGATCATCATGCCGATCAGCAGGGACGCGATCGGGTCGGCGGCCTGCCAGCCGGTCGTCAGGATGATCACGGCCGACACCAGGACGGCGACGGAGCCCAGGGCGTCGTTGAGGACCTCCAGATAGGCGCCGCGGACATTGAGGCTGTCCTTCTGGCCGCGCATCAGCAGGGAGAGGGAGATGATGTTGGCGACCAGACCCACCAGGGCGAAGACGATCGTCAGGCCGCTCTTGGTCTCGGCCGGGGTGATGAACCGCTCGATCGCCTCGTAGAGCAGGAACGCGCCCACCCCGAGCAGCAGCAGACTGTTGGCGAGCGCCGCGAGGATCTCGGCCCGCGCGAGACCGAAGGTGCGGTTGGTGCTCGGCGGCCGGTTCGCGAAGTGGATCGCGAGCAGGGCCAGGGAGAGCCCGATGCCGTCGGTCGCCATATGCGCGGCGTCGGCGACCAGGGCGAGCGACCCCGTGACGACCCCGCCGACGATCTCCACGACCATCACGCTGAGCGTGATGGTCAGTGCGATCCGTAGCCGCCCCTTGTACGCGGCCGCGGCCGTGCCGGTCGGCGGCGGTCCGCCGTGCGTATGTCCGTGATCGTGCCCAGCCCCCATGAAAACGGCCTCCGGATCGTTGGGAGAAACAGCCCTGCCGAACCTCAGTGAACTACGGGTGGGGGGTATGTTGCAACACGGCACTGAACACCGTTGTCATTCCTCTGACCTGCGGAAATGATTTCCAGAACGGTCTGGGAGAAGATCGCAGGCGGTGGGGGTGGAGGGTGGCATTCCGGGTCCTTGGAAGCCCTTCGTCAAAGGTCCGCGAAGGCCGGTCGGACGGGTCGGCGCGGCCCCCGCGGCCCCGGCCGCCGGCGGCCGGGGCGGTCGCGGTTTGTCGCGGCGGCCGGGATCGACAATGATGATCTCCGGACGGGGTCCGCGGGGGGCCGGACGTGCCGCGTGGGACGCGAGCGGCCGGTGAACTCCCGTTCCCGTACATCCGATAGCCTCTGCCGACGAGCCGCCGCCCGTGCGTCACGGGCCGAGCCGCCGCGCATCCACACCTCGGTTCCAAGGAGTGAGTTCGTCTGTCGACCGCCATCCTCACCGGTCCGCCCGTGCCCGGATCGTCGCTCGAGGGCGATCTGCGGTCGCTGGGCTTCGACGTACGGGTCTCGCCGGGACCCGATGAGACCGCCGCGCTGCTCGCCGCGGTCCCCGCCGCCGACCGGGTCGCCGTCGTGGACTCCCGCTTCGTCGGGCACGTCCACTCCCTGCGCCTCGCGCTCACGGACCCCCGCTTCCCCGCCGCCGCCGTCCCCGGCGCCGTCACGGCACAGCCCGAGGCACGGGCCGCCCTGACCCGGACCCTCGCGGCCGGGCCCACCGCCGGCGACACCCCGGCCGCCGAAGGAGCCGTCCGCACGTCGGAGCGGGCCGGGACGCTGCCCGACGCCATCGCGGCCGGTCTGGAGGAGTCCGGCACCGCCGTCCACCGCCCCGAGCTGGGATCGCTGGTGGCGACCGTCCCCGACGACCCGCAGGCCCGCAACGAGGCCCGCCAGGCCGTCGCCGCCGTCGACGACGAGGCCGTCAGGCTCCGCTCCGCGGTCAAGGCCCGGGACGGCTTCTTCACGACCTACGCGATCAGCCCGTACTCCAAGTACCTGGCCCGCTGGTGCGCCCGCCGCGGCCTCACCCCCAACCAGGTCACCACCGCGTCCCTGATCACCGCCCTGATCGCGGCCGGGGCCGCGGCCACCGGCACCCGCGGCGGCTTCGTCGCCGCCGGAGTGCTGCTGCTGCTCTCCTTCGTCCTCGACTGCGCCGACGGACAGCTCGCCCGCTACTCCCTCCAGTACTCCACGATGGGCGCCTGGCTCGACGCCACCTTCGACCGCGCCAAGGAGTACGCGTACTACGCCGGCCTCGCCGTCGGCGCCGCCCGCGGCGGCGACGACGTATGGGCGCTCGCGGTGGCCGCCATGGTCCTCCAGACCTGCCGCCACGTCGTCGACTTCTCCTTCAACGAGGCCAACCACGACGCGGTCTCCAACACCAGCCCCACCGCCGCCCTCTCCGACCGGCTCGACAGCGTCGGCTGGACGGTCTGGGTCCGCCGGATGATCGTGCTCCCGATCGGCGAGCGCTGGGCCATGATCGCGGTGCTCACCGCCGTGACCACGCCCCGGATCGTCTTCTACGCCCTGCTGATCGGCTGCTCCCTCGCCGCCTGCTACACCACCGCGGGACGGCTGCTGCGGTCGGTGACCCGCAAGGCGCACCGCACCGACCGGGCCGCGCAGGCGCTGGCCGACCTCGCCGACTCCGGACCGCTCGCCGAGGCCGTCGCCCGCGCCGGGCGCGGACTCACCGCGAAGCTCCCCGCCCTGGTCCCGCCGGTGATCGCCCTGCTCGGCGCCGGTGCCGTGGTCGCCGTCGCGGCCCTCGCCGACTACGGCTCCTGGGCGCCCGTCGCCGCCGCCGGGGTTTATGTCCTCACCTCGGGCCTTGCCGTCGCCCGCCCCCTCAAGGGCGCCCTCGACTGGCTGGTCCCGCCGATCTTCCGGGCCGCCGAATACGGCACGATCCTGGCCCTCGCCGTCCGCGCCGACGCCCCCGGGGCCCTGCCCGCGGCCTTCGGCCTGATCGCGGCCGTCGCCTACCATCACTACGACACGGTGTACCGCATCCGTGGCGGCTCCGGCGCGCCCCCGCGCCTGCTGGTCCGGCTGACTCTCGGACACGAGGGCCGCACCCTGGTCACCGCGCTGCTGGCAGCCCTGCTGACGGCCACCGACTTCACCATCGCGCTGACGGCGCTCGCGGTCGCCGTCGCCCTTGTGGTGCTGGTGGAGAGCATCCGCTTCTGGGTGTCCTCCGCGGCGCCCGCAGTACACGACGAAGGAGAACCCGCATGATCGGCCTCGTACTGGCAGCCGGCGCAGGACGGCGTCTGCGTCCTTACACCGACACCCTCCCGAAGGCCCTCGTGCCGGTCGACGGAGAGCGCTCCGTCCTCGATCTCACCCTGGCCAACTTCGCCGAGATCGGTCTCACCGAGGTCGCCATTGTCGTCGGCTACCGCAAGGAGGCCGTGTACGAGCGGAAGGAGGCGCTGGAGGCGCGCTACGGCCTCAAGCTCACCCTCGTCGAGAACGACAAGGCCGAGGAGTGGAACAACGCCTACTCCCTGTGGTGCGCCCGTGACGTGCTGAAGCAGGGCGTCATCCTCGCCAACGGCGACACCGTCCACCCCGTCTCCGTCGAGCGCACCCTGCTGGCCGCCCGCGGCGAGGGCCGGAAGATCATCCTCGCCCTCGACGCGGTGAAGAACCTCGCCGACGAGGAGATGAAGGTCATCACCGAGGACGGCCTCGGGGTGCGCCGGATCACCAAGCTGATGGACCCGGCCACCGCCACCGGCGAATACATCGGCGTCACCCTGATCGAGCCCGAGGCCGCCGATGAGCTGGCCGACGCGCTGAAGACCACCTTCGAGCGCGACCCCGACCTCTACTACGAGGACGGCTACCAGGAGCTGGTGAACCGCGGCTTCACCATCGACGTCGCCCCCATCGGCGATGTGAAGTGGGTCGAGATCGACAACCACGACGACCTCACGAAGGGCCGTGAGATCGCGTGCCAGTACTGACTCGGCTCATCCCCTCGCCGGTCGTCGTCGACATCCGGCCCGGGGCCCTGAACGAGCTCGCCGTCATCCTCGCCGACCAGCGCATCTCGTCCTCCGGCACGCTCGCGATCGCCATCAGCGGCGGATCCGGGCGGGCCCTGCGCGAGCGGCTGGAACCGGCACTGCCCGGCGCCCACTGGTACGAGGTCGCGGGCGGCACCATCGACGCGGCGGTGACACTGGCCGACGCGATCAAGGGCAAGCGGTACGACGCGGTCGTCGGCCTCGGCGGCGGCAAGATCCTCGACGTGGCCAAGTACGCGGCGGCCCGGGTCGGCCTGCCGATGGTCGCGGTCGCCACCAACCTCGCCCACGACGGCATCTGCTCCCCGGTCGCCACCCTCGACAACGACAACGGCCGGGGCTCGTACGGACTGCCCACCCCGATCGCCATCGTCATCGACCTCGACGTCATCCGGAAGGCCCCGGCCCGCTACATCCGCTCCGGCATCGGCGACGCGGTCTCCAACATCTCCGCCATCGCGGACTGGGAGCTGTCCCAGCGGGTCAACGGCGAGAAGGTCGACGGCCTCGCCGCCGCCATGGCCCGTACCGGGGGCGAGTCGGTCCTGCGCCACCCCGGCTCCATCGGCGACGACGAGTTCCTCACCACCCTCGCCGAAGCCCTCGTCCTGACCGGGATCGCCATCTCCATCAGCGGTGACACCCGCCCGGCGTCCGGCGCCTGCCACGAGATCAGCCACGCTTTCGACCTGCTGTACCCGCAGCGGGCCGCCAGCCACGGCGAGCAGGTCGGCCTCGGGGCCGCCTTCGCCATGCATCTGCGCGGCGACCACGAGCAGGCCGGCCTCTTCGCCGAGGTGCTGCGCCGCCACGAGCTTCCGGTGCTGCCCGAGGAGATCGGGTTCGGCGTCGACGAGTTCGTCGAGGCGGTGGCGTACGCGCCGCAGACCCGCCCCGGCCGCTTCACCATCCTCGAACACCTCGACCTCGCCACCGACCAGATCAGGGACGCGTACGCCGACTATGCCAAGACCATCCGTAGCTGAGCTCCGCCCGGTCGTGCACCCGGAGGGTGTGAAGGACCGGCGCAGCGGAGAGCACTGGGCCGGACGCCTGTACATGCGGGAGCTGTCCCTGCGGGTCGACCGCTATGTGGTCAATACCCGGATCACCCCCAACCAGCTCACCTACCTCATGGTCGTGGTGGGCGTGATAGGCGGCGCCGCGCTGCTGATCCCCGGAATCACCGGGGCGATCCTCGCGGTCCTGCTCTTCCAGATCTACCTCCTCCTCGACTGCGTCGACGGCGAGGTGGCCCGCTGGCGCAAGCAGACCTCCGTCACCGGGGTCTACCTCGACCGGATCGGCCACTACCTGTGCGAGGCGGCCCTGCTGGTCGGCTTCGGCATCCGCGGCGCCGACGTGTTCGGCGACGGGCGGGCCGAATGGCTGTGGGCGTTCCTCGGGACGGTCGCCGCGCTCGGCGCCATCCTGATCAAGGCCGAGACGGACCTGGTCGACGTGGCCCGCACCCGCAGCGGTCTCACCGCGGTCAAGGACGAGGCGTCCGTGCCCCGCTCCTCGGGCCTGGCACTGGCCCGCCGCGCGGCGGCGGCGCTCAAGTTCCACCGGCTCGTCGGCGGTATCGAGGCCAGCCTCTTCATCCTGGCGGCCGCGATCCTCGACCTGGTCCAGGGCGATCTGTTCTTCACCCGCCTCGGGATCGCGATCCTCGCCGGGATCGCCGTCGTCCAGACCCTGCTGCACCTGGTCTCGATCCTCGCGTCCAGCAGACTGAAGTGACCCGCGGTCCGCTCCCCCCACCCGGG
>NZ_JBHYZV010000008.1:0-49388 GCF_042753905.1 Streptomyces sp. NPDC059248
TTGGGCAGGGGCCGTGCCGGGGGCCCGTTCCGGGCGCGGGGGGGCCGGGGGACCGGTCCCGGGGCGCCCGCGCGTCCATGGGCCGACGCGGGTACCGGCCGAGGGGAGCCCGCCTCAAGAGACGACCTACCCGTGGCAGGCCGGCAGGAACTCGATACCTTCCGGTATCCCGTATTCGAGCACCGCGATGTAGGCCCGTGGGATGCTGCACCCCACCTCGGTCCATTGGTACGCAAACACGCTCCAGCTCACGAACGCGAGCACCAGGACCGTGCGAAACGTCTTCGTCATGGGTGCCTCGTCCCCATCCCACTGTCGGACGACACGCTTCAGGCGTGAGGTCGGCGAAGGCCGCAATCGCCCCGGCGACGGGAACGACGGCCGAGACGTCAGCCCGCGACCGTCGGCGTGGAGTGGCCGCTCATCTCCGGATACCCGCGCAGAGTGGGTACGGTGGCGACGGCGGAACCGGTGGCCGGGGCGCACCCGACGATGCCTGTCGCCGCGATGGTGAACAGCCTCTTCAGCATGGTGGCTTGCCTCATTGATCGAGGGTGGTCTTCGGAGCCTCCATAGTGCTGCGGATCCATCGGCCCGCTCTGTGGATGCGTGCGCAATGGCTTGTGGTTCCGTGCGCAAGTCGGGCCGAGGGGGCCCGGGAGCGTATGACGCCCCCGGGCCCCCGCAGGTCATGCGCCGCGGGTCATGCCCCGCGGGTCAGGCAGCCTCGTGTGTCCAGCCGCGGGCCGTCCGGCCCAGCTCCGTGAAGCCGAGACCGGTCAGCAGGGCGACCTCCTCGACGTCGTCGGCGTCGTCCGGGTCCGCGTAGGTCAGCAGCCGCTCGACACCGCACAGTTCGAGCCAGCCGCGCGCCTCGCCCAGCAGCCAGGCCGCCAGCCCCGGAACGGGCTCGTCCGGCAGGACCAGGTCGGAGACGTCCGCCGTCCCGCTCGGCCGGGCGTGCCGCTCGGGCCGGTCCAGCTGGGTGTCGAGTTCGATGTACGCGAGCTCCGCGTCGCCGGCCCGGGCGGTGATCCGGGTACCGAGCGGGCCGACGGACCGGTGCGCCGACAGCCCCGGCAGCGGGGCGGACCCCGGCGCGGGCAGGGCGCCGACAGGCGCCAGCAGCAGGGTCTCGATCCCGCCCGCGTGGACGAAACCGGCGGTCTCGAAGACCGAGCGCACATGCGGCCAGGCGTCCGGGACGCCGTACACCCCCGGCACCGGAAGGTGCCCGTCGGCGTACCGGGCCCGGACGTGCCAGCGGTCGAGCTGGGCCAGGGCGGCCGACATCAGCAGCGCCGCCGCCCCGTCGCCTTCCGAGGGCACATGGACGAACCACTCGATGTGCCCGGTGTCGCGGTAGTCGTCGCCGACGTCCGGGTCGTTGCGGTAGCGGAGCAGATGGGCGGCGGCGACGATCCGCCGCCGCTCCTCGGCGACGAGGGTGACCCGCTCCGCCACCCAGGGGTCGGTGACGTACTCCTCGGGGCAGCGCTCCAGACTGCTCAGCACGGTGTTGACCGAGACGCCCGCGCCCGGCACGACGGCGGCGGCGTGCAGATTGACCAGCACGGTCAGCTGATCGCGGTCCTCGCGGTGGAAGGGTCGCACCACGGGTGAGAAGGAATGGTGCTCACGGAAGTCGGATGAAGACACGACAGGGCCTCCGAAGATCGGAATTCGATGGGGAGGCCGCCATGAGGTGCGGTACGCGGCCACCATAGCACCCCCGTGACCTGTGACTTCCCGGAATTGTCAGTGGCGGCGTCTACCGTCCGGGTCATGGCACTGGTGACTTTCGTCGACGAGACGACCTCCGGGGACCGGAGCGACGGCTGGGGTGTGGAGATCGCGGAGGAACGGCTTGCGCTGCGCGAGCTGATCCGGCGGCGCGTCCACCGGGAGATCGCGGAGGCGCGCGCGGGCACCCCGGTCCGGCCGGGCCCGGGGACCGGGCCGGGGCCCGACCCCGACGCGGAGACCGAGTCCGCGCTGCGCGCCTTCGAACGGAACGGGTTCCTCGTCCTGGTGGGGGAGCGTCAGCTCACCGGCCTCGACGAGGAGATCGACCTGCGTCCCGGCACCGAGGTCACCTTCCTCCGGCTCGTACCGCTGGTCGGGGGGTGACCGGGATGCGCAAACTGGAGCAGATGATCGCCGACGGCGACCTGGTGGGCGTCGTGGACGCCCTCGACCAGCCGCAACTCTTCAACGGCATCGACGTCCGGGCCGCCCGGGAGCATCTCCACCGGCTGCCCGCCGAGGACCGCGCCCCCCTGGCCCGGCATCTCGCCGCGCGCTATACGGCGGACGCCGACGGCGATCCGCAGGAACGCTTTCTGCTGCTGGGCCGGATGGTCCGGCTCGCCCGCGGCATCGCCGAGCCGCCGCTCGCCGCCGAACGGGCCACCGCCGTCGCCGGACTCGGCCGGCGCGAGCACGTCTGGTGGCGCGGGCTGTACGACCCGGAACTCGTCACCGCCGAGATCGCCGAGGGCCGGACCGTTCCCCCGGCCGTCTGGGCGACGATCCGCCGCAGCGCCCTGGCGAGCTACGCCGATCCGGACATCGCGGAGCTGGCCTTCCTGGCGGACCGGACCGGGGGTGTACCCCCGCTGAACGTCGGCGAGGAGTGGGCCGAGCGCGCCTCGGCCGACACCGTCCTGCGGCCCGTCGTGCTCCACGCCCTCACCGCCACCGCCGGGAAGCCGACCGCGAAGTGGGACCGGGCCGCCCGCGCCGCCGTGGACGAGGCCGGCGGCGCCGACGCCGTCCGTACGGCGGTCGTCGGCTGGCTCGCCCTCGTCGGCCGACCGCGCACCATCCCCCTCGAAGGCGCCGAACCACCGGGCGGCCCCGCCGTCGACCCCTACAACTCCGACGCGTTGCGCGGCCTCGCCTGGCTGCTGTCCCTGCTGCCCGCGCACCCCGACATCCCCCGCGCGCTCGGCGCCCTCGTCGACGTCACGCTGAAGAAGGTCCCCGGCGGCGGGCCCGGCTGCCCGAAGGCGGCCAACGCGGCGGTGGTCGCCCTCGCCCGGACCGAGGGTGAGGACGCCCTCGCCGAACTGGCCGGGCTTGCCGCGCGTACGACGTACAAGACCACCGCGAAGATGATCGGCACGGCCCTCGACCGCCTGGCCGAGGCCCTCGGGGTCGGCCGGGACGAGATCGAGGAGATGGCCGTCCCCGGCTACGGCCTGACCGCCGTCGGCGAGGGCGAGTACGCGGTGGGCGACGCCACCGTCCGGCTGGAGATCCACGGCACCCGCTCCGCTCAGCTATGGCACGACGCGGCCGGGAAGCGGCTGCGCGGTGTGCCCGCCGCGGTCCGCCGCGACCACGCGGGCGCCGTGAAGGAGTTCAGGGCCCGGGCCAAGGACGTCGACCGGATGCTCGTCGCCCAGTCGGAGCGGCTGGACCGGCAGTTCCTCGCCCGCCGGGTATGGGCCTACGACCGCTGGCGCGAACGGCTCCTCGACCACCCGCTGGTGGGGACCCTCGCCCGCCGGCTGATCTGGACCGTGGGGGACGACACCGTCGTCTGGGACGGAACCGGCCTCGCCGATGTCGACGGACGGTCCTTCACCCCCGTCGCGGACACCGAGGTCCGGCTCTGGCATCCGGCCGGACGACCGCCCGCCGAGACCGCCGCCTGGCGGGACCGGATCGAGGAGCTGCGGATCACCCAGCCCTTCAAACAGGCCCACCGGGAGGTGTATCCGCTCACCGCCGCCGAGGAGACCACCGGTACCTACTCCAACCGGTTCGCCGCCCATGTCCTCCGCCAGCACCAGTTCCACGCCCTGGCCGCGATCCGCGGCTGGCGGAACGTCCTGCGGCTCGCCGTGGACGACATCTGCCCGCCCGCCGTACGGGAACTGCCCCGGTGGGGGCTGCGCGCCGAGTTCTGGATCGGCCCCGACACGGCGCCGACCCTCCGGGACGGCGACATCCTCCCCGGAGCGGGGACCTACGCCCGTCTCCGGACCGATCAGGTCCGCTTCTATCCGCTGGACGCCCCGGGGAACACGGCGCACGCCTCCGGCGGTCCGTACGGGATGCGGCCGCGCGACGGCCGCGCCCCCGTGCCCCCGCTGCCGCTGACGGAGATACCGGAGCTGGTGCTGAGCGAGATCCTCCGGGACATCGACCTCTTCGTCGGCGTCAGCAGTGTCGGCAACGACCCGGAGTGGTCCGACGGCGGACCGGACGGCCGGTGCCGCGCCTACTGGACGAGCTACGGCTTCGCCGAACTGACCGGGACCGCCACCACCCGCAAGGCGCTGCTGGAGCGGATCGTGCCCCGGCTGGCCATCGCCGACCGCTGCTCGTTCGAGGACCGCTTCCTCCGGGTCCGGGGCCGGCTGCGGACGTACCGCATCCATCTCGGCTCCGGCAATGTGCTGATAAGCCCCGGCGACCGGTATCTCTGCGTCGTACCGGGCGGCTCCGGCCCCGACCCGGGCTATCTGCCGTTCGAGGGCGACCGCATGCTGGCGGTGATCCTCTCCAAGGCGGTCCTGCTCGCCGACGACACCGCGATCACCGACCCCACGATCGTGAGCCAGCTCGGCTGAACGGCCCGCGAGCGGTCGCGACCGGGCGGGGCCTTTCGGGCAGGGGGTGCCGGGGGCCGGACGGCGGGCAGACGGCGGACCCGGGTGCCACGCCGCTGCCGGTCCGATACGCCCTCCGGGTCAGCGCTCCCGGACGAGCCAGGTGTACGAACCGCAGGCGCCGATCGGGATCCCGGCCCGGTGGGTGACCGCGCACCGGGATCCAGTCAGTTCGCCGACGGACGCGGCGAGCGCGTCGTCCTTCGCGGGGCCGAGCGGTTCGCCGTCGAAGGTGGTGTAGCTCAGCCGCACCTCCCGCGGGCCCGTCGTCCGCAGCTGACTGAGAAACACCCGCGGCGAGACGGCCGCGAGCCGGTCGTCGAGATCGCCCTGCGACACCGGTCCCGCCGCCGTGGGCAGCAGCTCCGACTCCCGGCCGCAGAACCGCACCACCCGGGCCGGATCGGGACCGGTGCCGAGCGTCCGTACACACACCCCCGACCGATAGCGGATCAACGGCATATACGGATTGCGCACACTGGTGACGACAAGACCGTGCAGTGCGCTGCCCGGCGCCAGCGGCACCAGTTCAAGACTCATCCGGTCCAGGAACGGGTGATACCGCCCGCCGCTGTCGCTGTAATAGAGACAGCCGAGATCCGTACCGCCGACCAGCTCGACCACCGGACAGCCCAACTGCCGCTCCAGATAGCGACGGACATTGACCGGGGTGTACTCGTACGCCATGACGACGCTCGCCGGACGGGGAAAGCGGTCCCACAGGCCCCAGGCGAGTGTTTTGCGCACCAGCTGCGCCAGCCGGACACCCGAGCATTCGAGGTGGTACCAGCCGCGGGGGTGAGCGTGCTGCTCCGAACGGATCGCGGCCAGCATGTGCTCCACATCGCCGCGCCCCCAGCGCTCCGGGTCGAGCCGGAGACCGAAACGGACCGTACGCCGGTCCGGCCGCCCGGTACCCGGCCCCCGGGGCGGCTCGGCCCGCCGCCGGGCGCCACCACCCCGGGGGCCCGTCCGTCCACCGGCCGGCCCGGCGGCCCGTACACCGGGCTCGGTCGAAGGAACGGACGTCAGAAACACCCGGCGGCAGCCCTGATGCCAGGTCGGCGCGATATCCGGGTGCGCGCTCCACAGCCGGTACGACGACCGCAGCGGGAACGACGCGGGCCGTACGATCCTGGTCCGGCCGTGATCCGCCCCGCCGCCGTACGCGAACTCCGCCTCGCCCGACTCCAGGGCCGCCTTCAGCCGGGGCGTCATCCAGCCGTCCGGAAAGTCCCGGGAGATATCCGACTTCGCCAGGACGGGAAACCAGCCACGGCTGACGGCGGTGCGATAGAAAGGAATATCCCGGATCTGCTCGACGATGTCCGCGGACGGCTGACTCTCCATTTCCCCTTCTCCCGTGCGCTGGTCATTACCGGTGCGGTCGAAGTTCCGTGTCTGCTTTTCACGGGACGTTAGGGAGTGGCCGGTCGACTGTCAATGAATTCCCGGACAATGAATGCATGAGAAAGCGCTCATGGAATAACCGGCGGCCGATGGCATGACCGGCGGGGTGGCCGGATCCGGCGCGGAACCACCGGTGGACGGGTGGGAACACCCCGCGGGGGGCCGGGTGGCCGAGCGGTGCGACGCCCGTCCGCCCCCTTGACGGGAATCGGGCAGCAATCCACACTTCCCGTCGTGCCCGGTCAGAAACGGGCGGTGACAGTCAGGAGCCGTGATGCTTCCCGCCGAGCGCCATCGCCGGATAACCGCCGTGGTCGACCGGGTCGGCACCATCAGCACCGAGGACCTCGCCGACCAGTTGAACGTCTCGGCGGAGACCGTCCGCCGCGATCTGGGACGTATGGAGCGGCGCGGGGTGCTGCGGCGGGTCCGCGGCGGCGCGGCGTCCCTCACGGTGATCGGCCGGGTCGGTGGCGAGGAGGCGTCGTTCGCCGACCGTACCGCCTCGCACACCCTCGCCAAGGCCGCGATCGGCCGGGCCGCCGCCGCGCTGGTCCGCCCGGGGGAGCTGGTCGTCATCGACGTCGGCACCACCGCCGTCGAGATCGCCCACGCCCTGCCCGGCGACTTCCGGGGCACCGTCGTCACCCCGTCCCTGCGGGTGGCCCAGGTAGTGTCCGGGCTGCCGCACGCCGGGGTGCTGCTGCCCGGCGGCCGGCTGCGCGGCGGCGATCTCGTCTGCTCGGGACCCGACACCGTACGGTTCTTCGCCGGAATCCACCCGGATCTGGCGTTCCTCGGCTCCGGCGGGATCGACGCGGCGGCCGGGGTGACCGACTACCACTACGAGGAAATCGCCACCAAGCGGATGATCCTCGCCAACAGCGCCCGGACGTACGTCGTCGCGGACGGCGGCAAGTGGGGGCGGGTCGCCGGGTACCAGGTCTGCGCGCCCGGCGCATGCGACGGGGTGATCACCGACGACTCGGCGGCGGCGTATCTCGTCGCCGCCGTCGCGGAGACCGGCTGCGAGGTGCTGGTGGCCTGAAGCCCGCCGCGGACGCCCCTCACGCCCCCTCGCGCCCCCCGTGCCCGCCATGCCCCTCGGGCCCCCGCGTCCCGCCCGTCGTGCCCGTCCGTTGTCCATGAACCCCCCCCGCCCGCGCCCGGGCGATCGTGAAAGGACCCGCATCCGTGGACCCCCGAGCGTTACGACCCGCCGAAGCCGCCACCCCGGCAGGGAGCGGGACCGGCCCAGGACCCGGCCGGCGGTCGCACACCGCCACCCGCCCCGCCCCGAAGGCCGGTCGCGCGGACGGCCGCCGATGACCGTCGTCCTCGCCGTCGACCAGGGCACCTCCGGTACCAAGGCGATCGTCGTGGACGACGACGGCGCCCCCCTCGCCCTCGCCGAGGCCGAACTGCGTCCGCGCTACGGCGACGGGGGAGTGGTCGAACAGGACCCGGCCGCCCTCCTCGACTCCGTCCTCGACACCGGACGCCGCGCCGTCGCCGCCGCGGGCCGGCCCGTCGACGTCGTCGCCCTCGCCAACCAGGGCGAGACCGTCCTCGCCTGGGACCGGACCACCGGCGCCCCGCTGACCCCGGCGATCGTCTGGCAGGACCGGCGCGCCGCCGTTGAATGCGAACGGCTCGCCGACCACGCCGAGCTGATCGCCGCCAGGACCGGCCTCGTCCTCGACCCGTACTTCTCCGCCCCCAAAATGGCCTGGCTGCGCCGGAACCTGACGGCCGAAGGCGTCGTCACCACCGTCGACACCTGGCTGCTGCACCATCTCACCGGCGCGTTCGTCACCGACGCCGCCACCGCGAGCCGCTCCCTGCTGCTGGACGTCGACCGCGCCGACTGGGACCCCGAACTGATCGACCTGTTCGGCCTCGGCGCCGAACCCCTGCCCCGGATAGCGGCCTGCGACGAGATCATCGGCACCACCCGCGCCTTCGGCCCGGAGACCCCCGTCGCCGGAATCGTCGTCGACCAGCAGGCCGCGCTGCTCGCCGAGGGCTGTCTGGACACCGGGGAGGCGAAGTGCACCTACGGCACCGGGGCCTTCCTCCTCGCCAACACCGGCACCACGGCGGTCCGCTCCACCTCCGGCCTCACCACCTCCGTCGCCTGGAGGGCCCGGGGCCGTACCCCGTACTGCGTCGACGGACAGGTCTACACGGCCGGCTCCGCGATCCGCTGGCTGAGCGACCTCGGGTTCGTCCGCTCCGCCGGAGACCTCGACGCCGTCGCCGCCGCCGAGTCCGACGGCACCCTGTGCGTACCCGCCCTCGCCGGACTCGCCGCCCCCTGGTGGCGGCCCGACGCCACCGCCACCCTCACCGGAATGACCCTGTCCACCCGGCCCGGTCATCTGGTGCGCGCCGTGATCGAGGGCGTCGCCGCCCAGGTCGCCGTCCTGTGCGACCTGGTCGCGGCCGACCTCGGCACCCCGCTGACCCGGCTGCGGGCCGACGGCGGCCTCACCCGCAGCCGCAGCCTGATGCAGGCCCAGGCCGATATCGCCCGGATCCCCGTGGAGGTCTACCCCTCCGCGCACGCCACCCCGCTCGGCGCCGCCGCCCTGGCCCGGCTCGCCCTCGACCCGGGCCTCGGGCTACGGGAGGCGGTCGGCGAGTGGAAGCCGTCCGCCGTTCACGAACCCGAGTGGTCCGACGACCGGGCGGCGCACTTCCGCGGTGTCTGGACAGCCGTCGCGGAAGCCGGCCTCGGTACCGGGGACCTCGGTTGAGCGCCCCACGGCCCGCCGCCGGTCCCGACTCGGCCGCCGTCCCCGGTCCCGCCGCCGTCCCCGGCCCCGACTCGGCCCCTGGCTATGACTCCGCCCCCGGCCACGACCCGGGCCACCGCTACGACGTGGTGGTCGTGGGCGGTGGTGTCGTCGGTGCCGCGATCGCCCGCGAACTCGCAGGACTCACCCTCTCCGTCGCCCTCGTCGAAGCCCGCTCCGACATCGGCGACGGCACCAGCAAGGCCAATACCGCCGTCCTCCACACCGGGTTCGACGCCACCCCCGGCACCCTGGAGTCCCGGCTCGTCGCCCGCGGCCACCGGCTGCTCTCCGGCTACGCCCGCGCCACCGGGATCCCCGTGGAACCCACCGGGGCCGTCCTGGTCGCGTGGACCGACGAGGAGTACGCGGCCCTGCCCGCCCTCCGCGAGAAGGCCGCGGCCAACGGCTGCCACGACACGGAACTCGTCGGACCCGACGCCGTCTACGCCGATCTGCCCGCCCTCGCCCCCGGGGTACGCGGCGGACTCGTCGTCCCCGGCGAGGCCGTCGTCTGCCCCTGGACCACCAATCTCGCCCTCGCCACCGACGCGCTCGCCCGCGGTGCCACGATCCTCCTCGACCGTCCCGTCACCGAGGCCACCCGCATCGGCGACGACGGGGGCACCACCGTTCTGCGCACCCCGGCGGGCCCGGTCCTCACCCGCTGGACCGTGAACGCCGCCGGACTCGCCGCCGACGTCGTCGACGGACTCTTCGGCCACCGGCGGTTCACCGTCACACCCCGCCGCGGCGAACTCCTCGTCCTCGACAAGGCCGCCCGCCCCCTCGTCGACCGGATCGTGCTCCCCGTGCCCACCGCCCGCGGCAAGGGCGTCCTGCTCGCCCCCACCGTCCACGGCAACGTCCTGCTCGGCCCCACCGCCGACGACATCACCGACCGCGCCGCCACCGGCACCACCGAGGACGGCCTCGCCCTCCTCCGCGACAAGGGAGCCGCGCTGATGCCCCGGCTCCTCGACGAGGAGATCACCGCCGCCTACGCCGGACTGCGCGCCGCCGTCACCGACCACCCCGACTATCTGATCGAGGCCGACCCCGAACGGCGCTACGTCCTCGTCGGCGGTATCCGCTCCACCGGACTGTCCGCCAGCATGGCCATCGCCGAACACGTCCGCGAGATCCTCGCCGCGCACGGCCTCGCCCCGGCGGAACGGACCGGCCTCCCGGCGCCGCCCGCGATGCCGTACCTCGGCGAGACCGGTGTCCGGCCCTACCGCGACGCGGCCCGGATCGCCGCCGACCCGGCCTACGGCGAGATCGTCTGCTACTGCGAGCGGGTCACCGCCGGGGAGATCCGCGACGCCTGCCACGCCCCGCTGCCCGCCCGCACCACCGGCGGACTGAGCCGCAGAACCCGCGCCGTCAACGGCCGCTGCCAGGGATTCTCCTGCGGCCCCGCCGTGGCGGCGCTGCTCACCGGCCACACCACCGGGTCCGGCTGTACGTCCGCGTGCGCCCGCCCGCGCCACGACCCGCCGTCCGGCGCCGAGCCCTCCGGCGACCCCCGTTCCGAGGCACTCCGAGGCAACCCGAGGTGACGACCCGTCCATGAGCCCCGCCGAAAGCTCCGACCTGCCCGTCCTCCCCGTCCTCACTCCCGATGTCCTCGTCGTCGGCGGCGGCCCCGCCGGGCTGAGCGCCGCCGCCGCCCTCGCGCCCCGCGTCCCCGGCCGGGTCCTCGTCCTCGAACGCGAACCCGAGGCGGGCGGCATGCCCCGCCACAGCGACCACACCGGTTACGGCCTGCGGGATCTGCGGCGGCTGCTGACGGGACCGGCGTACGCACGGCGGCTGACCGCCGCCGCCAGGACCGCCGGAGCGGACGTCAGAACCCGTACGACGGTCACCGACTGGGCCGAAGCGCCCGCCGACGGCGGCGGCCGGGAGATCCCGTACGCCCTCCACGCCACCGGCCCGGACGGCCGGTTCCGGATCGAGCCCCGGGCGATCGTCCTCGCCACCGGCGCCCGGGAACGCCCCCGCGCGGCCCGGCTCGTCGCCGGCGACCGGCCCGCCGGAGTCCACACCACGGGCGAACTCCAGCGCGCCGTCCATCTCCACCACCGGCCCGTCGGCGGCCGCGCGGTCGTCGTCGGCGCCGAACCCGTGAGCTGGTCCGCCGCCCTCACCCTGCGCCGGGCCGGCTGCCGGGTCGCCCTGATGGTGAGCCGACACGCCCGCACCGAGGCACCCGCCGCCCTGGCCGTCGGAGCCACCGCCCTCCTCGGTACCCCCGTCGCCCACCGCGCCCGGGTCGTCCGCGTCATCGGCCGCCGCCGGGTCGAAGCCGTCGAGATCGAGCACCTCGACACCGGCGCCCGCCGTACGGTCCCCTGCGACACCGTCGTCTTCACCGGCGACTGGATCCCCGACCACGAACTCGCCCGCGCCGCGGGCATCGAACTCGACCCCGGCACCCTCGGCCCGCTCGTCGACACCGCCCTGCGCACCAGCCGCCCCGGGATCTTCGCCGCCGGGAACCTCCTGCACCCCGCCGACACCGCCGATGTCGCCGCCCTCGACGGCCGCCATGTCGCCGACCGGGTCGCCGCCCGGCTCGCCGACCCCCGCCCCGCCGAGCCCGCCGGGGGCGCCCGCCTGATCGCCGCCCCGCCCTTCCGCTGGGTGGCACCCGGGCTGCTGCGCCCCGGCGACCCCGCCCCGCCGCGCGGCCGGCTGCTGCTGTGGAGCGATGAATTCCGTACGGCCGCCCGGCTCGTCGTCCGGCACGACGGGCGGATCGTCGCCGAGCACCGGCTGCCGCGCGCCGTCCGCCCCGGCCGGGTACTGAGCGTCCCCTGGTCCGTCGTCCCGCAGTCCGCGATCCGGACCGCGGACCCGGCTCGCGGCCCGGTCACCATCGGCCTGGGCTGAGCCGTCCAACCCCAGTCCTCAGGCCAATCCGTTCCCCCTGCCCCACCCGTAAGGACCACATCATGACCACCACCCCGCACGCCTTCCCCCTGGAGCCCACCCCGATCCGGGTGTCCGACGAGGTCCTCGACGACCTGCGTGTCCGGCTGGCCCGGACCCGTCCGCCGCTGGACGAGGGGAACGAGGACTGGTCGTACGGTGTCCCGGCGAGCTATCTGCAGGAACTGGTCGCCCACTGGCGGGACGGCTACGACTGGCGCGCGGCCGAGACCGCGATCAACGCCTACCAGCACTACCGGGTGGACGTCGCCGGTGTCCCGGTGCACTTCCTTCGCAAACCCGGCCGCGGGCCCCGCCCGATCCCGTTGATCCTCACCCATGGCTGGCCGTGGACGTTCTGGCACTGGTCGAAGGTGATCGACCCGCTCGCCGACCCGGCCGCCTTCGGCGGCGACCCCGCCGACGCGTTCGACGTCATCGTGCCGTCCCTGCCCGGCTTCGGCTTCCCCGGCCCGCTCACCGGCTTCCCCGACGTCAACTTCTGGAAGGTCGCCGACCTCTGGCACACCCTGATGACCGAGACCCTGGGATACGAGAGGTACGCCGCCGGGGGCTGCGACATCGGCGGGATCGTCTCCAGCCAGCTCGGCCACAAGTACGCCGACCAGCTGTACGGCATCCATATCGGCTCCGGGCTGCCGCTCGACTTCTTCAGCGGTCCCCGCGCCTGGGACTTCGCCCGGAACCGGCCCCTCACCGACGACCAGCCCGCCGATGTCCGCGCCCGTATCGTCGAACTGGACCGCCGCTGGGCGTCCCACCTCGCCGCGCACATGCTCGACGGTGCCACCCTGGCCCACGGGCTGAGCGACTCACCCGCCGGACTGCTCGCCTGGCTGCTGAGGCGCTGGCACGCCTGGAGCGACCACGGCGGCGACGTGGAGTCCGTGTTCACCAAGGACGACCTGCTCACCCACGCCACGATCTACTGGGTGAACAACTCCGTCGCCACCTCGATGCGTTACTACGCCAACGCCAACCGCTACCCCTGGACTCCCGCCCACGACCGCACCCCGGTCGTGGAGGCCCCGGTCGGTCTCACCTTCGTCACCTACGAGAACCCGCCCGGTGTCCACACCGCGGCCGAGCGCGTCCGGGCGTTCGAGACGGGCCCGCTGGCCGGCTACTTCCACCACGTCAACATCAACGCCCATGAGCGCGGCGGCCACTTCATCCCCTGGGAGAACCCCGACGCCTGGGTGGGCGATCTCCGCCGCACCTTCCGCGACCGCAGGCCCTGAGCGCCGGGCCCGTCCGACGACGGGCGGCTCAGGGACCCGGCGTACGGTCGCGGCGCAGCCCGCGATGGCGGGCCACGGCGTCGTTGTCGGCGCAGCGGCACCGCACCTCCCAGGGGGAGGTCGAGTACTGCTCCGGCGGGTGCGGATGCCTGGTCGTGCTGGTCGACGGCGCGATCGTCAAGGCGCTCACCGGGCGGGCCCGCCCGGGCCGCGGGGTCAGTCGTCGTCCCGGACGGTGATACCGAGCGTCCGGGCGAACAGGGGTGCCAGGTCGAAGAGTTGCGGGGTGCCGATGGTGGCGCCGCGCAGGGACTCGACGCCGTCGGCGATCTCCAGCCGTGCCGCCGCCCGCAGATCCACGTCCGTCAGCCGGGCGCCGGAGAAGCGGGCGCCGTCGAGGGTGGAGCCCGGGAAGGACACGCCGGTGAGCCGCGCCCCCGCGAAGTCGACGTCCCGCAGGAGGCAGTCCGCGAAGACGACGTCCCGCAGGGTCGTCCCCCGCAGGTTCACCGAGTCCAGCTTGCACTGGTGGAACACCACCCGGTGCAACTCCGCCCCGAACAGCTCCAGTCCGGCGAGGGAGCCGCCGACGACCTCGGTGTCCGTCCAGTGCGTCTCCACCAGATCGGTGGCGACGAACCGGACGGTGTGCATCCAGACCTCGTTGAAGCGGGCCCGCCGCAGCCGTCCCCCGGTGAAGGAGACCGAGGTGAGGGCGGATTCGGTGATCCGGAGCGCCGGGGCGTGGAGGTCCTCGTACCGGCCGCCGTCCAGCAGGGCGCAGTCGAGGTCGTCCTCGTCGCGGAGTTCCCCGCCGAAGGGCGTCAGATGCCGGGCGTACGGCAGATCGGCGAGGGCGCGGGGCGAGGGCGGCGACGCGGGCATGGCGGTGTCCTTATCGACGTACGGGAGGGGGCGCGGCGGCGGGCGCGTACGGGCGCGACGTCCCGGCCGCGATCCGGGGGCCGGCTCGGCACGCCTCACGTTATCGCAGGTCAGAGACTTGAAAAAGTCGATCCTGGGTTTCTTTGTCAGGGGTGCGGGACGGCCTTTGAAGGGGGTGCCGGGCGCCTTTTCGCGAACCGTCGGCAGGGGGGTGCCGCGGGGGTCGGGAACGGCGGCGAGCGGGGCGCTCAGGGCTTTCCGCCGACGGGGATGTCATCACCCGATCGGCGGCGGGCCGTTCCGGCTCCGACCCGCCGGGCCGGGGCCGGCGCGCGGGCCGGTCGGCGGGGCCGGTCGGCACGCCCAGGGACCTCCGGGCCGTCCGCGCGGGACCTGCGGCCCTCGCACGCCCGCATGCCACCACCCATGCTGGGCAGGGGATCATCGCCGATCCCGCCCGTACCAGGAGGTGTGCATCCATGACCAGCACGAGCACAGGCCCCGTCACCGTCGGTCTCGACGGGTCCCGGGAGAGTCTGGCGGCGGCCGAGTGGGCGGCCCGCGAGGCCGGGTCGCGCGGACTGCCGCTGAAACTGGTCAGCGTCTACGAACCCGTTCCCCTGGCCGCCCGTGCGGCCTTCCTCGGCGACGAGAGCCGTCAGCACTGGTCGGGCCGGATCCCCGTGGAGGCCGCGTCCGGGATCCGGGACCGCCACCCCGGACTCGACGTCACCGCCGACCAGCTCACCGGCGAACCCGGTGAGGTACTGGCCCAGCTCGCCGAGGAGTCGGCGCTGCTCGTCCTCGGCTCCCGCGGACTGAGCGGCTTCGGCGGCTTCCTCGTCGGCTCCGTGGGCCAGGCCGTCCTGGCCGAGACCAAGAGCCCCGTCGTCTTCGTCCGCGTCCCGGAACCCGCTCAGGGCACGGACGACACCGAAGGCACGGAGGGCGGCACCGCAGGCGCGGAAGCCGCGGAGGCTGTGCGGGCGGTGGAGGCCGGCGAAGGCGGCCCCGTCGTCCTCGGGATCGACGCCCATGAACCCGACGACGTGCTCATCCGGTACGCGTTCGAGGACGCGGCCCGCCGGGGCGCCGTCCTGCGTGTGGTCCACGGCTGGAACCTCCCGCCCTACTTCGCCTACGGACTGCCGCCGGACCCGGAGCTCGACGTCGAACTGGGCAAGCAGGAAGCCGCGGCGCTCACCGAGGTCCTGGCGCCCTGGCGGGCCGAGTTCCCGGGCGTCGGGGTCGAGGAGGCCCCGACCGTCGGCAAGACGTCCGACATCCTCGTCGATGCCGCCCGGGGCGCGGCGCTGCTGGTGGTCGGCCGCCGGGTGCGGCGGGCCCCGTTCGGCGGCCGGATCGGCTCCGTCGCCCATGCCGTGCTGCACCACGCGGCGGTCCCGGTCGCCGTCGTCCCCCACAAGTAGGCCCGTGACCGCGTACGCGCTTCTTCTCACCCGACCGTTCGGGTGAGAAGGGGCGCGTACCGCCGTATTCTGGGACGAACGGCCCCGTGCCGACCCGGCCCGGGCCCGCCCCTCCGGGCGTGGCGGTCCGCGCCCGGACGACGATTCGGAACCGCCATGCATCTGCACCCCGGCGCGGCCCGTGCGGTGTCCCGTCCGCTCGCGTTCCTCGCCGCCGTCTGTCTGTTCGTCGCCGCGCCCGCGACCGGCGCCCGTGCCGCGGCCGCCGCTCCGGACCCCGCGCGGACCGAGGCCGCCGTGCTGACCGTCCCGGCGATCGGGGTGGAGGACCTGCGCGTGGTGCCGTACGAGGGCACCACCGACGACGCGGCGGGTACCCGTATCCAGGACCGTGGCGACGCCGCGAGCCCCTATGGCGAGCACGGCGGGGCCGGTCCTGGGGAGCGGGGCAACTACCTGGTGACCGCCCACCGGCTGTCGGCGGGCGGCGCCCTGTACGAACTGCCGTCGCTGCGGGAGGGCGACGAGGTGCGGGTCGCCCACGCGGGCCGGGAGTACACCTACGAGATCACCGGGACCCGGTCGACGTCGTTCCGTTCGGCCGCGTCCCTCGCCGAACAGCGCGCCCCCGTGCCCGGGAGGCCCGGTGAACCGCCCACCCGGGCGATGATCACCCTCTCGACCTGTGCCACCCCGGAGGACGACGCGGCGGGCAACCACTGGCGGGACGCGCTCGGCAACCCGGAGCACCGGATCGACAAAATCGGCGTACTGACGTCCACCCGCTGACCCCGGCCCGATGTCCGACGTCCGCCCTCCGACCCCGGCCGGGGCCCCGGGAGTGTCCCTCCGGGCCGGGCTACTCCCGTCCCGCCCAGGCCAGCAGCTCCTCCGCGCCCCAGGTGTTGACCACCCGGCCGGCCGGGACGCCCGCGCGCTCCGCCCGGGCGCAGCCGATGATCTGCCAGTCGAGCTGGCCCGGCGCGTGGGCGTCGGTGTCGATCGCGAAGAACACCCCGGCGGCGACCGCTTCGGCCAGCAGCCGCATCGGGGGATCGAGCCGTTCGGGGCGGCTGTTGATCTCGACGGCGGTCCCCGACGCGGCGCACGCCGCGAACACCTCGGCCGCGTCGAACACCGACTCCGGCCGGGTACCGCCGGTCGACCGGCGGCCCCCGCGCAGATGCTCACGGCCGATCAGCAGCCTGCCCGTACAGTGGCCCAACACATCCACCAGCGGGTTCTCCACGGCCCGCACCATGCGACGGGTCATCGGACCCCGGTCCATCCGCAGCTCGGAATGGACGGACGCGACCACCAGGTCCAGCTCGCCGAGCAACTCCGGCTCCTGGTCGAGCGTGCCGTCGGGGAGGATGTCGCACTCGATCCCCGTCAGCAGCCGGAACGGCGCCCACCGCTCATTGAGATCGGCGATCACGGCCAGCTGCTCCCGCAGCCGCTCCGCGGTGAGCCCCCGGGCCACGGTCAGCCGGGGGGAGTGGTCGGTGAGGACCGCCCACTCGTGGCCGAGGGCGATCGCGGTCCGGCCCATGTCCGCGATCGGGCTGCCGCCGTCCGACCAGTCGGAGTGCAGATGGCAGTCGCCGCGCAGCGCGGCGCGGAGCGTCTCGCCGCCCTCCGCCTGCGGATTCGCCGCCGCCTCCGCCTCCAGCCGGGCCAGATAGGCGGGGACGGTTCCCGCGAGCGCCTCCAGGACCACCGCCGCGCTCTTCGGGCCGATGCCCTTGACCTCCTCCAGTGCCCGCCGTGAGCGGGTGCGCGCGGCCAGCTCGTCGGAGGACATCCCGGCGACGACGGCCGCGGCGGTACGGAACGCCCGTACGCGATACGTCTCGGCGCGGGCCCGCTCCAGCAGGAACGCCACCCGGTCCAGCGCCTCCACGGGATCCATCAGCGGCTCCTCGTCGCCGTGCCGCCCGGTGGGCGGCCGTTCCACCGGCCCGGCT
Organism: Streptomyces sp. NPDC059248; assembly: GCF_042753905.1. NCBI lineage: Bacteria > Bacillati > Actinomycetota > Actinomycetes > Kitasatosporales > Streptomycetaceae > Streptomyces > Streptomyces sp. NPDC059248. Next base: position 17,312 of record NZ_JBHYZV010000008.1, read on the forward strand.
CGTCCCACTCTCCCCCGGCGGCCGGGAGCGGGCGCGCCGGAGCGTTTGTAGCTTCCTATGAAATATCGATAAATCATCTGAAAACTACTGAAAGCCCCGTGCGGTCGGGGGCCGAGCGGGAAATCCGGATACATGCGTCGCTTCCGATCCGCCGGCCCGGTCAGTGACTGAGGCGCGCCGACCGGCCCGGCGGCCGGTGGCGGCCCTGATGTCCGCCGTCCGCGTGCTCTCCCGCGACCCCGTGGTGGTCCAGGCCGTGCGCTCCACCGCCGCCGCCACCATCGCCTACGTCGTCGCGCTCTGGCTCAGCGGTGAGCCCGCGCCGCTCACCGCGCCCCTGACCGCCCTGCTCGTCGTCCAGGTCACCCTCTACTCCACCCTCACCACCGGGATCCGGCGGGTGAACGCCGTCATCGCGGGGGTCCTGATCGCCAGCGGGTTCAGCCTGCTCGTCGGGTTGAGCTGGTGGAGCCTGGCGATGATCATCCTGGCGTCCCTGATCGTCGGGCACATGGTCCGGGTGAGCGAGTTCGTCCCCGAGGTCGCCATCAGCGCCATGCTGGTCCTCGGCGTCACCCGGGTGGCCGACACCGCCTGGGACCGGGTCCTCGAAACCCTCATCGGCGCGGTCGTGGGGCTCCTCTTCAACGTGGTTTTCGTCCCGCCCGTCTGGGTGAGCACCGCGGGGGAGTCCATCGGCGACCTGTCGCGCCGGATGCGGCGCCTGCTGCTCGCCATCGGCGCCGAACTGACCACCCCGACACCCGTGGCGACCGCGGAGGCCCGGCTCGCCGAGGCCCGCAGGCTCGACAACGACGTCGCCGACGTGGACGCGGCGCTGCGCCAGGCCGAGGACAGTCTCAGGTTCAACCCGAGGGTGCGGGAGGGGCTCCTCAACCGGGTCGTGCTCCGTACCGGCCTCGACACCCTGGAGATCTGTGCCGTCGTCCTGCGGGTCCTGGCCAGGACCATGACCGATCTGGCGAGGGAGCGGGACGACGAGGCGCTCTTCCCCACCGAGACCGGCCGGGCGGTGGAGGAGCTGCTCACCGAGATCGCCGACGCCCTCGTCGGCTTCGCCGATCTGGTGACCGCGCAGGTGAGCGAGAACGCGGAGGCGGCCGAGAGCCGTCTCGCGACCGGGCTCGAAGCCGCCGCCGCGGCCCGCGAGCGGGTGGCGGCCCTGCTGCTGGAAGGGGTCCGCGCCCGTCCGCGGCACTGGCAGCTCCACGGCGCGCTGCTCACCGAGATCGACCGCATCCTCGCCGAGCTGGACCCCGAGCACCGTTCCCGGCGGCTGATGGAGGAGCTGGACCGGACCGCGCACGAGGACTACGGGAAGCTGCCGGCGCCCGAGGCCGCCCGGCGCTGGCTGGCGGACCGCCGCAGGGCCCGCTCCGGCACGCGTTGAGGAGTGGCCCGCGAGACGGCCGGGATCGGCCCCGTACGTCCGGTACCGCTGCGGGACCGGCCCCGCAGGACCCGGTATCCGGGCCCGGCGCCGTACGTACCGGTAGGGCGCCGGGCCCGGCACCGTACGAGATCCGTGGGTGTACGGGCCGTACCGGCGGTCGTGCGGGCGGGTGGGGTCAGACGCTGCCCGTGATGGTGAACAGCGCGCCGTCCGGATCCCGGATCGACGCCTCGTCGGCGCCCTCGCGCGTCGTCCCCCGCTCCAGCACCGTGCCGCCGTGCCGCTCGGCCGCCCGCGCCGTCCCCGGGACGTCGTCGACCTGGAAATGCACTTCCCAGCGCGGCCTGCGCAGCGGATCGGGTGTCTCGTCCGCCGCGCCGGAACTCAGCCGGGCCAGGACATGCCCCTGGCTGAGCAGGACGACCTCGTCGTTCTCGTAGGCCACCTCGCAGCATCCCGGCCGCTCGGACGCCCATTCGAGCACCTCGCCGTAGAAGATCGCCGCGTCGAAGGCGTTACGGGTCCGCAGCAGCAGCCACGCGGGCGCGTCCTTGTGCCCGGACTGCCAGTCGGGGAGCAGCGCGCCCTCCCAGATCCCGAACACCGCCCCGTCGCGGTCGGCGGCGAGCGCGCCCCGCCCCAGCGAGAAGGCGAGCGGCCCGACGGCGACCGTTCCGCTGCGCTCCCGGATCCGGGCCGCCGCCACATCGACGTCGGGGGTCGCGAAGTACGGCGTCCACGCCACCGCGACCTTGAGCCGGGGTGCCAGCGCCCCTATTCCGGCGACCGGCCCGCCGTCGTGGACCGCGACGCTGAACTCGTCGCCCAGCCGTCCGCCGTGGAACTCCCAGCCCAGTACGGCACCGTAGAAGGCGTGGGACGCGTCCAGGTCCCGGGCCATCAGGCTCACCCAGCACGGTGCGCCGATCATCCGGTCACTGGTGGTCGTCCCCGGCGCCTGCGCCGGTCGTGCGGTGTTCTCGGTGTTGCCCATGACGCTCGTGTCCTGACATCGCCGGGCCGGTGCCCTGCGGCGGGCGCGGCCCCACCGCGTATCCGGCGGGCGGTCCGGCGGATCCGCGGGCTCGTGCGGGGTCGCCGCGGTCCCCGGGTGGCGACGCCGGTGCGTCGGCTTCCGTACGGCGTCGACGACGGGGTGTGCCGACCGTCGGAGGGGGGCCGCGGGCAGGGCGGAACGGGTGACCGGGATCCCCGGCCACCCCCTCATCCTCCCCTCCGGCCGACCGGAACGCGAGTCGCGTGCGCCGGGGGTGCCCGGCCGGACACCCGGTGTCACACCGGGGCGGCCGTCCGTACGGGCGCCGCAGACGGCCCGGGGGCCCGGGGCCTACCGTGGTTCCAGGGGCAGTGGTCCGTACGAGTGTCCTCCGGGCCCGCCGGGGTACCCGCCCGGCCGGGAGACAGCCCCGGCGGACCGGTTGCCCGCGCCGACGGGCACGTACCGCCGACGGGCAGGTACCGCCGACGGGCAGGTACCGCCGACGGGGGCGCACCGGCCGGTGGGCCACGCGCCTGCCGACAGGTCGCGCGCCGGTGGTACGTATCGGCCCGGCGCACGGAAAGGAGCGCGGCCGTATGACACACGCCGACGAGCAGCACCGCGGCATCGACGCCGCCCGGCTCACGGAGCACGAGCTGATCCGTGAACTGGAGACCATCCACCGCAGCCGCCACGACACCCTCCTCCACGGGTCGGCCCCGGCGCTCGCCGCGCACACCACCCGGATGGCCGAGCTGGAGGAGGAGTATCTGCGCCGCCACCCGGACCGTCCCGTCGCCTCGGGCCGTACCCGCGCGGGGGCCCGGGCCCGCGAGCACCGCGACTGACCCGGCCGGCCGGGCGGTCACCGGCCCGCGTCCGGGTCCGTGTCCCTTCAGGTGCGGAGAGCCGTGAGGAGCATGGGCAGCGACGCGTGCAGCTCCCGGTCCCAGTAGGCCGGGCCGGTCGGCGGGGGAGCCGTACGCGACACCTCGTCTCGATACGGGGACCGCCGGCGGCACGGAACCGCGCGGAACGGCCCTTTACTGCCCCAGTCTTCCCGTACGGCACACCCCGCGGCATCCGTCACACCCCTGAGCGACCCCCGAGACCACCCCTGAGGGTCCGTCGCGTGGTGAGCCGTCACCAGCCGAGCCTCGCCCAGGACTTGTCCACCGAGGTACGCGGCGAGCTGCCGGGCCCTCACATACTGCTGCCGACCTGCGCCGCCGTCTTTCCGTCAGCGCGAATCGGCAGGGTGGGCGCCGCCCCGCCCGCGCCGGACGCTCCTCCGCGCCTCTGCGAACCGCCACGCCCCTGCCGGTACAGTCGCCGCGGCGCGTACCCGGGCGAATCGCGGTCCGCGCCCGCCGTGCCCCGATGTGCTCAATCCGCCGTCATCCAGGAGACGTTGTGGACCGAGGCAGAGCAAAACGGACACTCGTCCTGATCGTGACCCTGTCCGCCCTGACGGCGGGGACCCACTCCCCGGTCGCCGCCGCCGACACCGTCACCCACCCCCGCGTCCTCCTCCCCGTCACCCCCGCTCCCGGGCCCGGGACTTCCGTTCCCGCACCCGCACTCGCACCTCCGCCCGTCCCCGACACCGCCGCCGACGTCCGGCCCGCGAACCCCGCCGACGCCCTGCGCCCCGTCGCCCCGCCACCGGCGAGCAACCCGGCAGGCAACCCGGTGGGCGGTACGGGCCCCGACCCGGCCGCGATCACGGCGGCGACCGCCGAGGGGATCGAGACCGCCCGCGCCACCCGGCCCGTCGCCCCCGGCGCCACCCTCACCTCGTACGACCGGCTCGAAGCCGACAAGTGGCTCCGCGTCGACGCCCTCTCCGTCGACCTCGACGGCCGGGGCGTCGACGCCGACTACCTCTCCGGCACCACCGTCACCGGCCGCGACACCCTCACCCGGCTCGCCGCCGCCCACGACCCCGGGCCCGGACGGCGTACCGTCGCCGCGGTCAACGCCGATTTCTTCGACCTCAACGGGACCGGCGCCCCGCTCGGGCCCGGCATCCGCGACGGCGCGCCCACCCACTCGCCCGCCCCCGGCGCCCACCGGGCCGTCGGGATCGGCCCCGGCGGCGCGGGCCGCGTCCTCCGGCTGTACTTCGACGGCACCCTCACCCTGCCGTCCGGCCCCACCCCCCTGACCGCGTACAACGCGGCCGACGTACCACCCGGCGGCGTCGGCGCCTACACCCCGGCCTGGGGCGGCGCCGACCGCGCCCTGACCGTCGACTCCGCGGACCCCACGGCCGAGGCGCTCGTCCGCGACGGCCGCGTCGTCGCCGTCACCGACCGGCCCGGCGGCGGCCCGGTACCGGAGGGCGCCACCGTCCTCGTGGGCCGCGAGGCCGGCGCCGAACGGCTGCTGGCCCTGCGCCCCGGCGACCCCGTCGCCCTCGCCTACCGGCCCCGTACCGACGACGGCCCCGTACCCCGCACCGCCGTCGGCGGGCGCGAACTCCTCGTGGTCGACGGCGCCCCCGTCGACCACGAGGGCCGGCCCAACAACGCCCCCGCGCCCCGGACCGCCGTCGGCTTCTCCCGCGACGGCCGCACCATGCTGATCGTCACCGTCGACGGACGACAGGCCGACAGCGGCGGTGTCACCCTCACGGAGTTCGGCCGGACGCTGCGCGCCGCCGGAGCGCACAACGCCCTCAACCTCGACGGTGGCGGCTCCTCCACCCTCGCCGTCCGCGAACCCGGCGACGACGCTCTGAAAATCGCGAACAGCCCGTCCGACGGCTCCGAGCGGCCCGTACCCAACGGCCTGGCCCTCACCGCGCCCGACGGCAGCGGCCTCCTCCGCGGCTTCCGGGTCACCACCCGCACCACCCCGTACGACGCGCCCACCGCGTCGCCCGTCCGCGGCGGCCGCCCCGACCGGGTCTTCCCCGGACTCACCCGCCGCCTCACCGCCGCCGGATACGACGAGACCTACGGCCCCGCCGCCGGCACCCCCCACTGGCGCTCCACCGCGCCCGCCGTCGGTCGCGTCGACCACCGGGGCGTGTTCCGCGCGACGCGCCCCGGCACCGTCGCCGTACGCGCCGAGCACGGCCGGGCCCGCGGCGGCGTCACGCTCACCGTGCTGGGACCGCTCACCTCCGTCGAACCCACCACCCACCGCGTCTCCCTCCCCGGCGCGACGGCCACCGGCACCTTCGGGCTCGTCGGCCGGGACGCCGACGGCACCACCGCGCCCGTCGAACCCGCCGATGTCCGGCTCGACTACGACCGCGAGCGGTTCACCGTCACCGACGACGGTCACGGCTCCTTCACCGTCGCCGCGCTCCACGGTGCCGAGGGCGCCGCGGGACGTATCACCGCGACCGTCGCCGGGGCCACCACCGTGCTCGGTGTCGGCGTCGGACTCACCGAACAGGACACGGCGACCTTCGACGACGCCGACGCGTGGAGGTTCGGCCACGCCCGCGCCGGGGGCGCCGTCGCCGCCATCCCCGCCGGACATACCGGTACCGGCCTGGAGCTGAGCTACGACTTCACCCGCTCCACCGCCACCCGCGCCGTCTACGCCAACCCGCCCCGCGCCATTCCCGTACCCGGCAGGCCGCACTCCCTCACCCTCTGGATCGACGGCGACGGCCGGGGCGCCTGGCCCACCCTCCACCTCAAGGACGCGGCGGGCAGCGACCAGCTGCTGCGGGGCCCGTACATCACCTGGACCGGCTGGCGCCGGATCACCTTCGCCGTACCCCCCGGCGCGGCGACACCCCTGTCCGTACACCGCTTCTATCTCGCCGAGACCGCCGCGAACCGCCAGTACACCGGCCGGATCGCCGTCGACTCGCTGACGGCCCTCGTACCGCCGTCCGTCGATCTGCCACCACCGCCGCGCCGCGCGGATCCGCTCATCGGCACCGCGGCCCGCGCCGCGGGCCGGGACTGGCGGTTCGCGGTGATGTCCGACGCCCAGTTCGTCGCCCGCGACCCCGACAGCGCCATCGTCCGGCAGGCCCGCAGGACCCTGCGGGAGATCAGGGCCGAGCGGCCCGACTTCCTCGTGATCAACGGCGACCTCGTCGACGAGGGGGCACCCGAGGACCTCGCCTTCGCCCGGCGTGTGCTGACGGAGGAGCTGGGCACCGCCGTCCCCTGGTACTACGTACCGGGGAACCACGAGGTGATGGGCGGCCGGATCGACCACTTCACCGCCGAGTTCGGCGCGGCGAGCCGGGTCTTCGACCACCGCGGCACCCGGCTCGTCACCCTCGACACCTCCGTCCTGTCGCTGCGCGGCGGCGGCTTCGCCCAGATCGCCGGGGCGCGCGCCGCCCTCGACGACGCGGCCCGGGACCCCGCCGTCGGCTCGGTCCTGGTCATGGCCCATGTACCACCGCGCGATCCGACCCCGCAGCGCGGCAGCCAACTCGGGGACCGCAAGGAGGCGGCGCTGCTGGAGACCTGGCTCGCGGAGTTCCGCCGCACCACCGGGAAGGGCGCGGCCTTCATCGGCGCCCATGTCGGTGTCTTCCACGCCGACCGCGTCGACGGCGTGCCGTATCTGATCAACGGCAACTCCGGAAAGTCACCCGCGGGCCCGGCGGCGGACGGCGGCTTCACCGGCTGGTCCCTCGTCGGCGTCGACGAACCCGCGAACGAACCCGACGGCCTCGGTGCGACGAAGGCCGGATCCGGTACGTACCGGGGCGGCCCGGACCCGGAAGGCCGCGACTGGCTGACGGTACGGACCACGGCCCATACGGACGGCCTCGCCCTCACCGCCCCGGCGGCGCTCCCGGCCGGTACGTCGGCGACGGTCGCCGCCGAGGTCACCCAGGGCACTCGGGGTGTCCCCGCCGGGTATCCGGTGAGCACGGACTGGACCGCCTCCCGCAACGTCCGCGTCGACGCCCACGACGGATCCGGCCGGGACCACGGCCGCCCGGTGGCCGTCCTCAGCCCCGCGACGGGCCGCCTCACGGCCCTGCGGCCCGGCACGATCACGATCGCCGTGACGGTGTCGGGGCAGACCCGCCGCGCCACGATCGAGATCACCGCGCCCCGCCCCCGGGGCGCCCCGTCCTGAAACTCCCCCGCCGGGCCCGGCGGGGGAGCGGGGCCTGACCGGACCGCCCACGGGCCGGGACCGGGCCCGGTCACCCTCGCGATGCGGGGGGACGCGACTGCGGGCAGGGTGGGTCATGAGCGGGCGAGTGCGCCGGGGCGCAGCCGGGGCGCAGGGCACGGAGGAGGTGGTGCGGCGTGGGCGGTCCGCGCACGCCGAGGACCGTCGCCGCAGGCGGAACCGGAGACGGGGACAGGGACGGTGCCGACGTGGCGGTGGAGGGTGTCGGAGCCGACGGCACCGTTGAAGCCCTGCTCTCCCGCGCGCTCGCCGATCTGATGGAGAGCGTCCGCGCCCACTCCGGCGCCGTCCACCTCCTCTCCTCCGACGGCACGGTCCTGGAGATGGCGGTCAAGGCCGGACTGCCCCGGTCGTTCTCCGCACCCTGGGAGCGCGTCCCGCTCACCGCGCAGATGCCCCTCGCCGACGCCGTCCGCGAGGGCGTCGTGGTCTGGGTCTCCGGGGAGGAGGAGATGGCCCGCCGCTATCCGCGGATCGCCGTCGTCCTGCCGTACTCCTACTGTCTGGCCGCCCTGCCCGTCGCCGACGGGGACACCACCTACGGGGCCGTCTACCTCACCTGGCCCGGCTCCCATCCCGCGACCCTCTCCGCCCGGGAACGTACCGCCCTCGTCACCGCCGGTGAAGGGCTCGCCCGGCGGCTGCGGCAGGCGGTCGCCACCGGCGCCGTCGTCGCCGCGGGGGCGGAGCCCCACCTGGCCGCCCCGGCCTCTCCCGCGGACCGGGGCACCGGGGCCGAAGCCGTACGGATGGCCGCCCGGATCCCCGAAGGGCTCTGCTCCCTCGACGTCGAGGGCCGGGTCGTCTACGCGAACCCCGCCACCGCGCGCCTGCTCGGCGCCCCCGTCGCCCGGCTGACCGGACACCGCCTGTGGAACGCCCTGCCCTGGCTCGGCGACCCGGTGTACGAGGACCGCTACCGGGCGGCGATGCTCAGCCAGCAGCCCACCTCGTTCACCGTGCTCAAGCCGCCCAAGGAGTGGCTGCAGTTCCGGCTCCACCCGGGCCGCCGCGGCGTCAGCGTCCAGATCGCCCCGATCGGCTCCGCCGAGGTCCCCGCCGCCGATGACACGGCCCGGGCGCCCGAGAGACCCCCGGAACGGCGCGGCAGCCTGGTCTCCATCTCCCATATCCTCAGCCTCGCCGGGGCCCTCACCAAGGCCGTCGGCGTCGACGACGTCGTCGAGACCGTCGCCGACGAGATCATGCCGACCCTCGGCAGCGACGCGCTGGTCATGCTCGCGGCCGAGAACAACCGGCTGCGCGTCCTCGGACAGCGCGGCTACCCCGACCCCTCCGTCGTGGAGCGCTGGGACGGCACCCCGCTCACCGCGCAGATCCCCAGCTCCCAGATCCTCGCCACCGGCGTCCCGTCGTTCTTCGAGTCCCGGGCCGAGCTGGAACGGGTCTACCCGGCGCGCTTCGCCACCCCGGACGGCATGGCCGCCTGGGCGTATCTGCCGCTGATCGCCTCCGGGCGGCCCATCGGCACCTGCGTCCTCGGCTACGCCCGCGAGCACCGGTTCTCGCAGCACGAGCGCGCCGTCCTCACCAGCCTCGGCGGACTCGTCGCCCAGGCGCTGGAGCGCGCCAGACTGTACGACGTCAAACACCGGCTCGCCCAGGGACTCCAGTCCGCCCTGATGCCGCACTCCCTTCCCGTACTCGACGGCCTGCGGACCGCCGCCCGCTATCTGCCCGGGACCCACGGCATGGACATCGGCGGCGACTTCTACGACCTCATCCCCCTCGGCGGGCCGGTCGCCCCCCGCGCCGCCGCCGCCGTGATCGGCGACGTCCAGGGTCACAACGCCACCGCCGCCGGACTGATGGGCCAGGTCAGGACCGCCGTCCGGGCCTTTACGGCGGTCGGCCGGCCGCCTGGCGGGATCCTGGAGAGCACCAACCGGCTCCTCATCGACCTCGACGCCGAACTGCTGGCCAGCTGTGCCTACCTCCATCTCGACCTCCCCGGCCGCCGCGCCCTGCTGGCCCGGGCGGGGCACCCGCCGCCGCTGCTGCGGGAGCCCGACGGCCGGGTCCGGGCCCTGGAGGTGCCCGGCGGCCCGCTGCTCGGCGTCGACGCGCGGGCGGTCTACCCCGTCACCGAGGTACCGCTCGCCCCCGGGTCCCTCCTCGTCCTCTACACCGACGGCCTCGTCGAACGTCCCGGCGCCGACCTCGACGAAGGGCTCGCGGAGCTGGCCCGGCGGCTCTCCTCCGCCGGGGAAGCCCCGCCGGAGGAGGTCGCCGACACGCTGATGGAGATGGTGGGCCGCGACCAGCGGGGCGACGACACCGCCCTGCTGCTGCTCTGCCCGCAGGAGTGACCGCCCGCCCGCCGGGGCGGCGAAAGGAGCACAATCGAGGAAGAAGGGGAAGAAGAGGAGACCAGGAGACCAGCGGCGGCACCCGCCGCCCGGAGGCGATCATGGCCAGAACACCACGGTCCCGCACATCACGGTCCGGCACATCACGCTCCCGCGCACCGCGATCCCGTTACGCGCCGGACCAGGGACTCACCACCCGCATGGTGACCACGATGTTCCTGATCGGACTGTTGTACGTGGTCTTCGTGGGCGTCCTGCTCACCCTGCTGCGCGGCGCGTGGCCGGTGATCCTCGTGGTCGCCGGTGCCCTGTTCGTCGCCCAGTTCTGGTTCAGCGACCGGATCACGGCCTACGGCATGGGCGCCCGGGAGGTCACCCCGGAGGAGCAGCCCGTCCTGCACGGCGCCGTCGACCGGGTCTGCGCCCTCGCGGACATGCCGAAACCACGGGTCGCGATCGCCAGGAGCGACGTACCCAACGCCTTCGCCACCGGACGCAACGAGAAGACGGCCCTGGTCTGCGTCACCACCGGTCTTCTGAGGCGGCTGGAGCCCGAGGAACTGGAGGGCGTCCTCGCGCACGAGCTGTCGCACGTCGCCCACCGGGACGTCGCCGTGATGACGATCGCCTCGTTCCTGGGCGTACTCGCCGGTCTGATGACCCGGATCGGGCTCTACGGCGGACTGGGCCGCTCCGGTCAGAGCAACAGCAACGCGGCCGTGGTGATGGCGCTGATCCCGCTGGTCAGCGCGGCCGTGTACGCGATCAGCTTTCTGCTGACCCGGCTGCTCTCCCGCTACCGGGAGCTGTCCGCCGACCGGGCCGCCGCCCTGCTCACCGGCCGCCCCTCCGCACTCGCCTCCGCCCTCACCAAGGTCACCGGCGAGATGGCCCGGATCCCCACCGAGGACCTCCGCAAGGCGGAGCCCTACAACGCCTTCTGGTTCGCCCCCGCCTTCTCCTCCCGGGAGAGCCTGGGACGGCTGCTCTCCTCGCACCCGACGCTCGAACAGCGGCTGGAGCAGCTCGCCGCGATCAGCGCCCGGCTGGCCCGCCCGTGACACTCGCACCCGCCCCCTCCGGAGGGCCCGTGCCCGCCCCCTCCGGACGGCCGGCGCCCCCACCCGATCCGACGGAGGTACCCCCGTGGGACTCCTCGACGCCATCCTCGGCCGCAGCAGGCCCGTACCGCCCGACCTCGACCAGCTCTTCGCCGTCCCGTCCGCCGCGATCACCCTGACGGCCGCCACCGGACTGGTCCCCACCGGCACCGGCTCGGTCTGCTTCGCCGGGGTCGAGGGCGGCGCGTTCCGCCGCGTCCAGGAAGACGTACGAGATCTGATCGACGCCGGGACGGACACCGGAGCCGTCACCTACAGCCGTGACACATACGGCTATACGTGGCTCCTGCTGCGCCGCCCCGCCGACGACACCGTCTCCCTCGTGAACGATCTCCACGCGGTCAACACCCTTCTCGAAGAGGCCGGTTTCGGACCGCATCTCCTCTGCTCCCTCGTCGCCTTCCACGACCCGGGCCCCGATCCCGGACCCGACCCCGCCGGCGGACGCGCCCTCGCCGGCGGACGCGCCCTCGCCCTCGTCTACCTCTACAAACGCGGCACCTTCTACCCCTTCGCCCCCCTGCCGGGCGCGGGGGAGCGCCGCGACAACGCCCTGGAGATCGAGGTACGGGCGCTGCTCGCGGACGATCTGCGGACCGAACCCGAACTGAACCGCTGGTTCCCGGTGTGGGGCGCGCCCGGTCTCACCGGCTGACGCGCCCCGGACGCTCACACCAGGCCGAGACCGCCGTCCGGCGCCTCGGTGAAGAACCGCTCGACATCCGCGGCCGTGACCTCCGCCAGCCGCGCGGGCGACCAGCGCGGAGCACGGTCCTTGTCGACGACCTGCGCCCGGATCCCCTCCACCAGATCGGGCGTGGAGAACACGGCGCACGACACCCGGTACTCCTGCTCCAGCACCGGTTCCAGGGCGCCGAGCGGCCGGGCCCGCCGCAGCGCGGCCAGCGTCACCTTCAACGAGGTCGGCGACCGGGTGAGGATCGTCTCCGCCGCCTCCTTCGCGGCCGGGTCGCCGTGCGCCAGCAGCCGGTCGACGATCTCCTCCACCGTGTCGGCGGCGTAGCAGGAGTCGATCCACGCCCGGTGGTCCGCGAGGCCGCCCGCCGGGGCGTCGGCGGCGAACCGGGCCACGGTCTCCGCGACGTCGCCCCCGGCCAGCGCCGCCATGAGCGCGGACAACCGGTCCGACGGTACGAAGTGGTCGGCGAGGCCGCACAGCAGGGCGTCGGCCGCGCCGACCGGGAGGCCGGTGAGCGCGAGATGCGTCCCCGTCCCGCCGGGCGCCCGGGCCAGCAGATACGTACCGCCGACGTCCGGGACGAAGCCGATGCCCGTCTCCGGCATCGCCACCCTCGACCGCTCGGTGACGATCCGCACGGAACCATGTGCGGACACTCCCACCCCGCCGCCCATCACGATGCCGTCCATCACCGCCGCGAACGGCTTGCGGAAGCGGGCGATCCGGGCGTTGAGCCGGTACTCGTCGCGCCAGAAGGCGAAGGACTCCCGTCCGCCCGCGAGCGCGTCCGTCCGGATCGCCCGGATGTCGCCGCCCGCGCACAGCCCCCGCTCACCGGCGCCCGTGAGCACCACGACCGCCACCGACGGATCGGCATCGAAGCGGTCGAGCGCGGCGGCGAACTCCCGGACCATCGGACGGGTCAGCGCGTTGAGCGCCCCGGGCCGGTTCAGGGTGATGTACCCGGCGCGGCCCGCCACCCGGGTCAGCACGGCGGCGGAGCCGGTGTCGTCGTCGGCCATCCGGCGGTCTCCTCTCCTCGAATTCCCACGGGCGCCCGCGAACTCTCCCTCAGGCCCCCGGGCCCTCGCGAACGGATCTTGTCCGCCATCCTCACCCCCCGACCCGCCGTTACGTCAATACCCGCCCGTGCGGCCCCGGGCGTCCCGCCCCTTCCGCATTACTGCAACACGTTCTACGGTGTGCGCCGCGCCGGTACCGATCCGCCGACCGCGAGAGCCACTGGAGGAGGGGCCGTGCATCTGGACCACACGCCCGAGCAGCAGCGGTTGCGCACCGAACTGCGCGCCTACTTCGGCACCCTGACACCGCCCGCGGCGCGGGCCCGCCACACCGACCCGGCCGAACAGAAGCGCTTTTATCGCGAGACGATCCGCAGACTCGGCAGGGACGGCTGGCTCGGGGTCGGCTGGCCCGCCGAGTACGGCGGCCGGGGACTGACCGCCGGAGAGCGGTTCGTCTTCTTCGACGAGGCCGCGCAGGCGGGCGTCCCCCTGCCGCTGATGGCCCTCAACACCGTCGGACCGACCCTGATGCGGTACGGCACCGACGAACAGAAGGCCCACTTCCTCCCCCGGATCCTCTCCGGCGAGATCGACTTCGCCATCGGCTACAGCGAGCCGGACGCCGGGACCGATCTGGCCGCCCTGAAGACCCGGGCCGTCCGCGAGGGCGACGAGGAGACCGGGACGTACGTCGTCAACGGGCGGAAGATCTGGACCACCAACGGCGACACCGCCGACTGGGTGTGGCTCGCCGTCCGCACCGACCCCGGGGCGCCGCCGCACCGGGGCATCAGCCTGCTCCTGGTCCCCACCACGGACCCCGGCTACTCCTGTACCCGCATCACCACCATGGCGTCCCACGACACCACCGCCAGTTTCTACGACGACGTACGCGTTCCGGCCGCCCGTCGCGTGGGCCCCGAGAACGGGGGCTGGCGGCTGATCACCAATCAGCTCAACCATGAACGCGTCACCCTCGCCGCCCACGGCACGATGGCCGTCCGCGCCCTCCACGACGTACGGCGCTGGGCCGCCACCACCAAGCTCGCCGACGGCCGCCGGGTCGCCGACCTGGGCTGGGTCCGCGGCCGGCTGGCCCGTACCCATGCCCGGCTGGACGCGATGCGGCTCCTCAACTGGCGGATGGTGGCCGCCGTCGAGGACGGCGGCCTCACCCCTCAGGACGCGTCGGCGGTCAAGGTCTACGGCTCCGAGGCCCGCCGCGACGCCTACGCCTGGCTGATGGAGATCGTCGCCGCCGCCGGACCGCTGAAGGAGGGCTCCGCCGGCGCCGTCCTCCACGGCGAACTGGAGCGCGGCTACCGCTCCGCCGTCGTCTTCACCTTCGGCGGCGGGAACAACGAGATCCAGCGCGAGATCATCTCGTGGATCGGCCTGGGCATGCCCCGCGTCCGCCGCTGACCGCCGTGGCCGTGAACGGTCCGCGCCCGTCCGCCCGCCCGGCGATCCTGGGGGCGGGGGGACGGGCGGGTGCGCGGCCCGGGTCAGACGATGTCGATGACGGTGCGCAGGGCCTCACCGGTGTGCATCTGGCGGATCGCCTCGTTGACGTCCGTCAGCGGCACATGGTGCGTGATCATCGACTCCAGGTCGATACGGCCCGCGCGCCACAGGTCGAAGATCTTCGCGTAGGTGCGGCGGATGTCGTCGCCGCCGTAGAAGGAGGGCAGGACCTTCTTCTCGTTGAGGACCAGCTCCGCCATGCTGAGGTCGGTCATATCGGTACGCGAGCCCGCGCCGACGAGGCAGACCGTGCCGCCGAGGCGGGTCGCGTCGTACGCGGCGCGCAGGGTAACGGCCTTGCCGACGGCCTCGAAGGCGTAGTCGAAGCCGAAACCGCCGGTCACCCGCTCGGTCGCCTCGGCCAACTCCTCGGGCGCGATCGCCTCGGAGGCGCCGAACCTCAGCGCCAGCTCCCGGCGGTTCGCCGTGGGGTCCACCGCGATGATCCGGGCGGCGCCGGCGACCCTGGCGCCCTGCAGGATGCTGACGCCCACACCGCCGAGGCCGATCACGACGACCGACGAACCGGGCTCCACCCGGGCGGTGTTGAGGGCCGCGCCGATACCGGTGGTGATACCGCAGCCGACCAGGGCGGCGATCTCGTACGGAACGTCGTCGGGGATCGGGATCGCCGCGTACGCCGCGATGACCGTCTCCTCGGCGAACGTACCGGCGCCCAGCATGCCGGGCAGCACGGTCTCGCCGCTCCGGAAGTTCGGGTTGGCGATATTGCGGTAGCCGCTGCGGCACAGATGGCCGTCGCCCGCCCGGCAGGAGCGGCAGGTGTCGCACGGCGGCATCCAGCAGACGATGACCCGGTCACCGGGGGCGACATGGGTGACGCCTTCGCCGACCTCGACCACCTCCCCGGCACCCTCGTGGCCGGGGACGAAGGGCGCGGGGTGCGCCAGTACCCCGTTCATGGCCGACAGATCGGAGTGGCACAGTCCGGCCTTGTGCATCTTCACCCGGACCCGGCCGGGTCCGAACGAGACGGACTCGACATCCGTGACGTCCAGCGTCTCGTCGCCGGTCTGGTGCAGTATCGCTGCGCGCATGGTGGGAACTCCTTGATTCGGTCGGGGATCAGGCCCGCGTCGGCGCGGGAAGGTTGACGGACTTGTACTCGAAGTAGGCGGCCAGGCCCTCGGGGCCGAACTCCCGGCCGATACCGGAGTTCTTGTAGCCGCCGAAGGGGGCGGCCAGGTCGAGCCGGAAGCCGTTGACGGTGATCGTCCCGGTCCGTATCCGGCGGGCGACCGCGGTGGCGCGTTCGCCGTCGGCGCCGAAGACGGCCCCGGAGAGTCCGAAGTCGGAGTCGTTGGCGATCGCCACGGCCTCGTCCTCGTCCTCGTAGCGGATGAGGCAGACGACGGGGCCGAAGATCTCCTCACGGGCGATCCGCATATCGTTGGTGACATCGCCGAACAGAGTCGGCTCGACGTACCAGCCGGTGGTCAGGCCCTCGGGGACCCCGCCGCCGGTCAGGAGCTCGGCGCCCTCCTCCTGTCCGATGCGGATGTACGCGAGATTCCGCTCCCGCTGCTTCTCCGTCACCATTGGGCCGACCACGGTGGCGGGGTCGGCGGGGTCGCCGACCTTCAGCCGGGCGAACGCGGCGGTCAGCGCGGCGGCGACCTCGTCGTAGCGGGAGGCGGGCACCAGGACCCGGGTCAGGGCCACACACGCCTGGCCGCTGTTGGCGGCGCAGGTCCCGCCGACGATCGCGGGGACGGCGACGGCGAGATCCGCGTCGTCGAGGAGGACGGCGGCGGACTTGCCGCCCAGCTCCAGGGAGACCCGGGTCAGATTCACCGCCGCGGCGGCCATGATGGCCTTGCCCGCCTCGACGGAGCCGGTGAAGGCGATCTTGTCGATACCGGGGTGGGAGACCAGATGCGCGCCGGTCTCACGGCCGGCGGGCAGGACACTGAGCACGCCTTCGGGGAGTCCGGCGTCCGCGCACAGCTGGGCCAGCCACAGGGCGTCGAGCGGTGTCTCGGGGGACGGCTTGATGATGACCGTGCAGCCGGCGAGCAGCGCCGGAGCCAGCTTTCCCGCGATGGTCAGCTGCGGCACGTTCCAGGGAGTGACGGCGGCGACCACACCGACCGGTTCCCGGCGGACGAGTACCGGTCCGCCGGTGCCCTGACGCTCGTCCTCCTCGGTGAACCCCGCGGCGGCGGCGAGGGCCACCCCGAACGCGCCGACCGCCGAGAGCGCCTGCCCCCGGACGGAGAAGAGCATGGGGGAGCCGTTCTGGAGGGTGACCAGTTCGGCCAGCTCCTGGTGGCGGGCCGCGAGCGCGTCCTTGATCCGGGTCACGACCTCGATCCGCTCGGCGAGCGTCGTCCGGGGCCACGGGCCGTCGTCGAACGCCGCACGGGCGGCGGCGACGGCCTTGTCCACATCGGCGGGCGTGGCGTGGGGCACGCGTCCCACCACCTGTTCGGTGACCGGGGATACGACGTCGATGGTGTCGGAGCCCGCGGGCTCGACCCAGGTACCCCCGATGAAGAGCCGGTGGTACTCGACGATGTCCGTCATGGGCTTCAGCCTCGCTTCGTTGCGATGGTGC
This sequence comes from Streptomyces sp. NPDC059248, assembly GCF_042753905.1. NCBI lineage: Bacteria > Bacillati > Actinomycetota > Actinomycetes > Kitasatosporales > Streptomycetaceae > Streptomyces > Streptomyces sp. NPDC059248. Next base: position 34,137 of record NZ_JBHYZV010000008.1, read on the forward strand.
GAATGATGTGGATGATGCAGACAGTGCGGATGCTGCGGATGGAATGCATGATCACGGCAGGGCGACGGGGAAGTGCAGCGGGGGTTCCTCCAGTAGCCCGTAGAAGGTGGTGAGCACGCCGGCGTCCCCCTGGACGGCCACCGCGCCGGAGGCGATCGCGTCGGTGAACGTCGTCCGCCGGGCGAGGATCCGGTCGAACAGCGCCCGGTCCAGCCGGAGGGTGAGCTGCGGGGCCTCCCCGCCGGGCGCGTCTCCCCGTATCGGGGTCAGGACGCCGTTGCCGACCAGGAGCGTCCACACCTCGTCGATGTCCTCGAACTCCCAGCGCAGCAGCAGCCGGTGGGCCGCCGCGCGCGGTCCGTCCAGCCGGACGGCCAGGGACTGGAAGATCTGCTCCGTCGTCAGACCGGCGAGCATGTCGGGGCTCTGATGGTGCGGCTCGCTGCCCGCGGGCCCGTCGGAGCCGGATCGCAGCTCCTGGGCGCCGGTGAGATAGAAGTTGCGCCAGACGCCGTTCTCCTGGGCGTATCCCAGTTTCTCGAAGGTCCGCGCCTGGAGTTCCCGCGCCTCCGCGTGGTCCGGTTCGGCGAAGAGCACATGGTTCAGGACTTCGGCGACCCAGCGCAGATCACCCTCGTCGAACGATGTACGGGCCCGGCCGACGACGGTGTCGGCGCCGCCCATGAAGTCCAGGTACCGTTTGGCCTGCTCTACCGGCGGGTGCTGCCACAGATGCGCCGGGTTGCCGTCGAACCAGCCCATATAGCGCTGGTAGACGGCCTTGACGTTATGGCTGAGGGAGCCGTAGTAGCCGCGGATGTGCCAGGCGGCGCCCAGCTCGCCGGGGAACGCGGTGATCTCCTCGGCGATCTCCGGTCCCGTCATCCCCCGGTTCATCAGCCGCACCGTCTGGTCGTGCAGATACGCGTACGCGTCGCGCTGCTCCGTCAGGATGCGGCGCACCTCGCCATGGCCCCAGGTCGGCCAGTTGTGCGAGCCCATGAGCACGTCGGCGTCGCCGAAGATCCCGATGCATTCGGTGATGTACGTGGCCCAGGCACGGGCGTCCCGGACGAGCGCGCCACGCAGCGTGAGGACGTTGTGCAGGGTGTGGTTGACCATCTCCGCGATGAGCAGGACCTTGTGGTCCGGGAAGTAGAAGTTCATCTCCGACGGCGCCTCGGCGTCGGGCGCGAGCTGGAAGACGAACCGCACCCCGTCGAGGATCGCCTCCTCACCGGTGCGGGTGATGGTCCGGGTCGGCGGGAGCAGGCCGATGGTGCCGGTGGACAGCCCCTGGGCGATACCGAAGCCGACCATGCCCTCGCCGCCGGGCTTCAGCGACTTGCCGTACATATAGACGGCGCGGCGGCGCATCGCGGGACCGGCGAAGACGTTCTCACTGACCGCGTGCTCCATAAACCCCTCGGGGGCCACGACCTCCACCCGCCCGGCGGCGACGTCCTCGGCCGTGGTCACCCCGAGCGCGCCGCCGAAGTGGTCGCCGTGGCTGTGCGTGTAGACCACGGCCCGGACCGGGCGGTCGCCGCGGTTGCGGCGGTACAGCTCAAGACCGGCGGCCGCGCACTCCTTGGAGACCAGCGGGTCGACGACCACCACACCGGTATCGCCCTCGACGATGGTCATATTGGAGACGTCGAGTCCGCGCACCTGGTAGAAGCCGGGCGCGACCTCGAAGACTCCCTGCGCGGTGTTGTGGCCCGCCTGCCGCCACAGACCGGGGTGCACGGTCCGCGGGCACTCCTCCTCGGTGAGGAAGTCCCAGCGGTCGTTGTCCCAGACGACCCGGCCCGTGGCGTCGCGGATGACACAGGGCTCCAGCCTGTCGATCAGGCCGCGGGTCGCGTTGTCCCGGTCGGTGCTGTCGTCCCAGTCGGTTTCCGGTGCGGTGGTCATGGCTGTCCTGTCTTTCGGAGGGCTGGGAGGGCTCGGAGTCCCGGAGGCTCGGAGAGCTAGGAGGGTGGGGAGGGCGGCGTCGGTGTCAGCCGCGGAGCAGAGCGCGGCCGATGATGAGCTTCTGGATCTCGCTCGTGCCTTCGTAGATGCGCATCACCCGGACGTCGCGGGAGATCCGCTCGACGGTGGTCTCGCGCATATAGCCCATACCGCCGTGGATCTGTACGGCACGGTCCGCTACCCGGCCGGCCATCTCACTGGCGAACAGCTTCGCCGTCGACGGGCCGATCTTGGTGTCCTCGCCGGAGTCGTACCGGCGAGCGACGTCGAGGACCAGGGCGCGGGCGGCGTCCAGCTCGGCCCGGCTCTCGGCGAGCAGCGCCTGCACCAGCTGGAAGCGCCCGATGGGCGCCCCGCCCTGCTTGTTGTCACGGGCGTACGCGACCGACTCCTCCAGCGCCCGGTCGGCCTGGCCGACACAGAGCGCGGCCACATGGACCCGGCCCTTGGCGAGGGACCGCATGGCGGCGTTGAAGCCCCGGCCGGCCGCGCCGCCGACGAGTGCGGTGTGCGGGACCCTGACCCGGTCGAAGAAGACCTCGGAGGTCCAGGCCCCGGCCTGGCCGGTCTTGGCGTCCTTGGGACCGACGACCAGACCGGGCGCGCCCTTCTCCACCAGGAAGCAGGAGATGTCGTCGGTAACGCTCCCGCCCTCGCCGGTGCGGGCGAAGACCATGAGGACATCGGCGACCGCGGCGTTGGTGATGAACCGCTTGGCACCGCTGATCTCGTACCAGCCGTCACCGGTGTCCACCGCGCGGGTCGTCATCCCGGACGGGTCGGAACCGGCCTCGGCCTCGGTCAGCGCGAAGGAGGCCACCGCGCCTTCGGCCAGTCGCGGCAGCCAGGTCTCCCGCTGTTCCGGGGAGCCGTAGTTCACCAGGACCTGACCGGCGATCCCGATATTGGTACCGAACATCGAACGGAACGCGAGACTGGTCCGGCCGAACTCGAAGCACAGCCGGGCGTCCTCCTCCACGGAGGCGCCCATACCGCCGTACTCCTCGGGGAGCGTGTAGCCGAAGAGGCCCATGTCGACGGCTTTGCGCCGGATCTCGGCGGGGACCTCGTCGGTGAGCTCGATCTCGCGCTCGCGCGGCACGACGTCCTCGCGTATGAAGCGGCGGACCGCTTCCAGTACTTCATCGAACGCGGCGCTGTCCACGAATTTCCTCGTCTCGTATCGGATGGACCGGGGGGGGGGATTCAGCCGGTGATCAGTGGTGATCAGTGGCGATCAGTGGTGATCAGCGGGGATCGTCGCGAAGAAGCTGCCTGAGCCGCGTCTTCAGGATCTTTCCGGTCGGCGTCAGCGGCAGCGCGTCCACCACATGCAGCTCACGGACCTTCTGGTACGGGGCGACCCGCTCGGCGACATGCGCCATCACCTCGTCGAGGAACTCCCTGCCCCGCCCGGCCTCCGCCGCGGCGGAGGCCGGGCGCAGGACCACGAAGCCGACCGGGATCTCACCGGACTCCGGATGCGGGCGTCCGACGACGGAGGCCTGGGCGATCGCGGGGTGCGAGCACAACAGCTCCTCCAGCGGCTGCGGATAGACGTTGTAGCCCTTGTAGATGAGCATGTCCTTCGCCCGGCCCACCAGGAACAGAAAGCCGTTCTCGTCGAAGTAGCCCATATCGCCGGTGCGCAGCCAGCCGTCGACGAACTGCCCCGCCGTCAGCTCCGGATCGTCCTGGTAGCCGTCGGTGATCTGCGGACCGCGCGCCCAGATCTCGCCGGTCCCGCCCCGCCGCCGTACGGTGACACCGTCCTCCGCCCTGACCTCGACCTCGGTGTCGCTGATCGGGACGCCCACACTGCCGACCGGGGTCTCGACCTCCGCCCCGGGAGGCGACATGGTCAGACCCATGGTCGCCTCACTCAGCCCGTACCCCTCGGTGACACTGGCGCCGGGGAAGGCGGCGCGCAGTCCGCGCAGGGCGGTGGTGTCGATCGGCGCGGCGCCCGAGGTGATCATGCGGACGGACGACAGGTCCCGCCGGGCCAGTTCGGGGCTGCGCAGCATCCCGTAGTACATGGCGGGTGACCCGGACATATGGGTGACGCCGTGGCGCTCGATATCGCGGATGAACTGGTCCGCGTCGAACCGGCCGCCGGTGATGACGGCGGTGGCGCCGAGCAGGGTGTTGGCGTTGTGGCCGACGAGTCCGAGCCCGTGGAAGAACGGCGCGATGGCGATATTGCAACCCTCGCCGGGCACGACCGTCCGGGGCGCCGGGTCGTCGATCCGGGTGACCCGGACACCGCCCCACTCGTCCAGGCCCGGCAGGGACGCGGAGCGCCAGCAGCAGGTCTGGAGCACATTGGCGACGAGGTTGCGGTGCAGCACCCGTACCGCCTTGGAACGGCCGGTGGTGCCACCGGTCAGCTGGAGATGCGCGACCAGCCCGGGATCGACGGTGTAACCCTCCAGCGGCGCCGACGCCAGCAGCTCGGCCAGCGGGACGGAGCCCGGGGGAAGGACCGCGTTCGCGGGAGCCGGCCCGGCGGCCGTACCGGGGACATGGAAGCAGAAACGATTCGTCTCCGAGTCGGCCTCGGCGAGTACGGCGCCGTTGGCCGGGTGGGTGAAGACCGCGTCGGCGCCGCAGTCGGCGAGCTGGGCGCGGAGCGCTCCGGCGGGCTGCGCGGGATTGAGCGGGGCGACCGCGAGCCCGGCGCACAGGGCGCCGTAGTAGACCACCACGTACCAATACGTATTGGGCATGTGCAGCGCGACGACGCCACCCGGTTGCAGGCCCCGCGCGCGCAGCCCGCCGGCCACCCGGAGCGCCGCCGTGTGCAACTCGGCGAAGGTCAGGGACTCCTCGCCGTCGAGAAGGGCGACCCGGTCCGGGTAGGCGCGGGCGGCGCCCGCGAGCAGGGCGTCCGTGCCCACGGCCGGGATGTCGAGGGACGGTGGCATGTTCTTCGGCCAGATACGGGACACGAGGGCTCCTGGCGGCTTCGGGACGAACGGGCGACGAGGACTACGGGGTGGTGTCGGGGGGACGGCGACGGCGCGGCGGTGGCGGCGGTGGTCGCGGACACGGTCGCGGGAGTTCCGGACGCGGCGGTACGGGACGGTGCGGCCACCGGGTCGGCGTCGCGCCACACGGCACGGGTCAACGGGTTAACGGGTCCGGGTTCCGGAGCGCGGAGGCGAGGAGCCCGGGCGCCGAGGACCAGGTGACCCCGTCGAGAAGCCCCGGTACATCGGCGCCGCAGGCCGCGAACTTGCCCGCCAGGTCCTCCGGGGCCGGCGGACGCGACGGCGAGCCCGGCGGCAGCGCGAGGCTCGTCCGCAGCGCACCGCCGTCGGCCAGCTCCAGCCGGATGTCCACCAGACCGGAGAGGAGGCCGTCGCCACCCGGTGTGCGCACGACCTCGGTGGCGGCCATCAGACGCCGCGCCTCGGTCCTGCCGACCGCGGCGTCGGTGAAGGACGTGAAGTCGGGGAAGTCGTCGAGGAGGGCGGCCGCGACGGCGTACGGCATGCTGAACTTGGCCTCGAGACCGGTGCGCGGCCGGTCGTGGATCAACGGCCGCATGCTCGCATCGGGCGTGGTGACCAGGACGCCGACGACGTCCGCCGGGGCGATCCGGCCGTGCCGTGCCCGCAGCTCGCGTACGGCGGCGATCGGGCGCTGCATCGCGTAGCAGCAGGGATGGAGCTTGACGGCGAGCCCGTCGGCCACTGCCGGCCGCCCGTCGGGAAAGACACCGGCGCCGGTACCGCCGACCAGCCCCAGCCACGCGTCCAGGGCCCGCGGGTCGGCGGTCGCCCCGGCGCGGGCGAGCCGCGCCGCCCGTACCCCCGCTTCGGCGGCGAAGCCGACCTGGAGGGCCTTGCCGTGGGTGCCGAACGCGGCCTGGACGCCACCGGCGGCGGGGAGGGCGAGCGCCATCGCGGTCGCCAGCCCGTCGGGCGGCAGCCCCAGCGCGACGCCCGCGGCGACGGCCGCCGCCGGTGCCCCCTGGGTACAGGTGGCGTGCCAGCCCGCCGCGTAGTGCGGCCAGCCGAGCAGCGTACCGAGCCTGGTCATGACTCCGGCTCCGGCGAGATAGGCGCGGGCGTCGCCGCCCGCGGCCAGCGCCGCGGCGAGCGTGACGACGCTGACATGGCTCGTCGACTCCACATGGACGTCGTCGAAGTCCAGTACATGGCCGACCGCGGCCCACCGGGCGGCGTCGGGCAGCGGCGCGGCGAGCGCCGCCACTTCGTGCCCCCGGGCCGCGAGCGTCACGGCCAGCGTGTCCCGCAGGGACCGTTCCGCCAGCGCGAGATCGTCTCCGTCCGGCTCGTACGACCAGGCCCATCGGGCCAGGTTCTCGGCAGTCGTCGTGCGCACCGTGCCGCCCTCTCAGTGCCGCGGCCGGTAGTCGGTGTGGTGCTCGACGTGCCGGAAGAGCGCCTGGGCGGTGCTGTCGGCGGTGCCGCGCGCCGCCTCCTCGGCGATATGGCCGACCAGTCCCACGGCGCGGGCCGCCACCACGACGGTACGGACCTGCCGCCAGTCGAAGCCCAGATCCGATATGACCGCGCCGAAGGTGCCCGCGCCGTTCAGGGTGATCAGCTTGGCGCGGCGCCGCTCCAGCTCGGAGTGGACCGCTTGCAGCAGCAGGCTGTGCGGCCCGAGGAAGCCGCACTCCTCGGCGAGTTCGAAGAAGCGGGCGGTCCTCGGATCACGCGGCCGGTGGGTCGGATGCCCGAAGCCGGGCACCTTCTCGTCCGACTCCTCGAAGCGGTCCAGGATCCCGGCCGCCGTCCGCTCGGCGCTCTCGCCGTCCGGGGCGTCCGCCAGGGCTTCCTGGAGTGTGCGGGCGGTCAGCTCCATGGCGCCCAGATAGACGCTGCCGGCGCCGAGCAGCCCCGCCGCCACGGCGGCCTGCGTCGCCTCGGGGGCCCCGAGCCAGGTCAGGCGGGCGGCCAGGGAGCTGGGCGTGAAGCCGTGCTCCGCGATGCCCACCATGAGCGCGTTGAGCATCCTCGACTCGTCGCCGGTGGGCAGCCGGCCCTGTGCGCCGAGGAAGACGATATCGGCCAGATTGGCGTGGCCGATGACCTCCGAACACAGGTCGTATCCGTAGATATTGATGGAGTCCGGCGTCGAGGTGCCGATTCGGGTGGTGTACACGGCTGCCTTTCGGATGACGGGATCGTGTTCAGACGGAGGGGACCAGCGGGGGAGGGGCGGAGGGCAGGCCGCCGAGGGCGGCGTCCAGCCCCGCCGGGGTCCAGCGGCCCTCGTGCCGATGGGTCTCCCGGACCGTCCAGCCCTCGTAGACGTCGATCCGGCCCCCGCGGATCATGAGCATCTGGCCGTTGGCACGGCAGTCCTCGGCGGCCAGCCAGGCGACGAGGGGCGAGACGTTCGCCGGGTCCCAGGTGTCGAACTCGCCCTCGTGGGCGGCCAGTTTCCCGGCCAGACCGGGAGTGTCGAGCGTCATCCGGGTCCGGGCCACGGGAGCGATCGCGTTGACCCGGACGCCGTAGCGCTCCAGTTCGCGCGCGGCGACGATGGTCATCGCGGCGATACCGGCCTTGGCCGCGGCGTAGTTCAGCTGCCCGGGGTTGCCGCGCAGGCCCGAGCCGGACGAGGTGTTGACGACGGACGCCTTGACCGGCCGCCCGGCCCTGGCCCGCCGACGCCAGTGGGCGGCGGCGTGGTGCAGGGTGGCGTAATGGCCCTTGAGATGGACCGAGATCACCGCGTCCCACTCCTGTTCGGTCATCCTCGCCACGGTCGCGTCACGGGTGATGCCCGCGTTGTTGACCAGGATGTGCAGCTCGCCGAAGGCCGTGACGGCCCGCTCGACCAGCGCCCCCGCGGCGGCGAAGTCGTCGGCCCGGCCGGTGTCGGCCACCGCGTCGCCGCCGGCCGCCCGGATCTCCGCGACCACCCGCTGGGCCGGACCCTCGTCCGTGCCGCTGCCGTCGCCGGCCACGCCCGGATCGTTGACGACGACCCGGGCGCCCTCGGCGGCGAGGAGCAGCGCGTGCTCGCGGCCGAGACCGCGGCCCGCGCCGGTGACGATCGCCACGCGACCGGTGAGGCTTCCCATGGTGGATCCCTTCAGGGTGTGGGTGGGGACGAAGTCGTCGAACCGGTGCCGGTCACGCCGCCGACCGCGCGGGCCGCGCGCAGCCCCGCGATCTCCTCGTCGGTGTAGCCGCACCCGCGCAGGACGGCGTCGGTGTGCTCGCCGAGCAGCGGCGCGCGCCGGACGCCGGGCGCCGGCCCGCCCGCGAGGCGGATGGGCGATGCGGCGACGGTGACCGGGCGGTCCAGACCGGGATGCTCGACCTGCTGGAGCATGGAGCGCGCCCGCAGATGCGGATCGTCGAAGAGCGAGTCGGCGGTGTTGACCGGGCCGAAGGGGACCTTTCCGCCCAGGAGCGCGGCGAGTTCGGCGCGGGTACGGCGCCCGGTCCACTCGCCGACGAGGCCGAGGACCTCGGCTTGGCGGGCCACCCGGTCGGTGTTGCGCGCGTACCGGGGGTCCGTGCCCAGCTCCGGGCGTCCCATCACCTCGCACAGCAGCACCCAGTGGTGGTCGGCGGGCGCGGCGGCCAGCGCGACGAATCCGTCGACGGCCGGGAAGAGCCCGAAGGGGCAGAGCAGCGGGTGCGCGTTGCCCTCGGGTCCGGGCACGACGCCCTGGTACGAGTACTGGTAGACGATCCGCTCGCAGGCGGCGACGACCGCGTCGTACATCCCGACGTCCACGAACCGGCCGCGCCCCGTGATCTCCCGCTCCCGCAGGGCGGCGAGGGTGCCGACGGCGGCGAACAGGGCGGGCAGGGTGTCGCCGAGGCCCGGACCCGCCTTGACGGGCGGTCCGCCGGCCGGTCCGGTGATCCCGAGCAGTCCGCCCATCGCCTGGGCCACGATGTCGTAGCTCGGCCAGTCCTGGATGGGGCTGACACCGGTACGGGGATCACCGAACCCGCGTACCGCCGTGTAGACGAGGCGCGGATTGATCGCGGCGAGCCGCTCGTAGCCGACGCCGTGCCGCTCCATCACACCCGGCCGGTAGTTCTCCACCAGCACATCGGCCGTGGCGGCGAGCCGGCGGATCACCTCGGCGCCCTCGGGCTTCGTCAGATCGACGACCAGCCCCTGCTTGTTGCGGTTGACGGACTGGAAGTAGCCGCCGTACGCCTTGAGTGCGTCGCCCTCGGCGTACGGGCCCTGGGCGCGGGTCATGTCGCCGAACGGCGGCTCGACCTTGAGGACGGTGGCCCCGAGGTCGGCGAGGACCATCGTGCAGAACGGCCCGGCGAGCATCCGGCTCAGGTCGAGCACCGTCAGCCCGTGCAGGGGACCGGACTCCGGAGGCGGGACGGCGGTCATGGTCAGCGCCCCAGCAGCGTGTCGGAGATGATCTTCATCTGGATCTCCGACGTGCCCTCGAAGATCTTGGTCAGGCGGGCGTCCCGCCAGTGCCGTTCGACCGCGAAGTCGGTGGTGTATCCGGCGCCGCCGTGGATCTGGACGCCTTCACTGGTGACCCGCTCGGCCATCTCCGTCGCGTGCAGCTTCACCATCGACGCCTGGAGGTTGGACGGCCGTCCGGCGTCGTAGTCGGCGCAGATCCGGTGCAGCAGCGCCCGCGACGCCTCGATCCGCGTCGCCATGTCGGCGATCTTGAACCGGATGGCCTGCTTCTCCGCGATCGGCCGACCGAACTGCACCCGCTCCTTCGCATAGGCGATCGAGTCCTCCAGCGCTCCGCGTGCCAGGCCGATGGCGCGGGCTGCCGTATGGATCCGGGCGATGACGAGATCGCCCATGGCGACCCCGAAGCCGTGCCCCTCCGCGCCGACGATCATGCCGGGCTCGACCCGGGCGCGGTCGAAGGACAGCTCCCACGTCCGCCAGCCGTGGTACCCGATCTTCCGGACCGGTGTACCGGTCACCCCATCGGGGAGGGTGCCGCGCTCCTTCGGCATGAGGAAGCAGGTGATGCCGCGCGACCGCCGGGCCGGGTCGACCGGCTCGGTCCTGGCGAACACCTGGAGGTAGTCGGAGCCGTCGGCGAAGGTGCACCACATCTTCTGCCCGGTGATCCGCCAGCCGCCGTCCGCCTCGGGCTCGGCGCGACAGCGCAGATTCGCCACGTCCGACCCGGCGTCCGCCTCCGACAGGGCGAACGCGCTGAGGAACTCGCCCCGCGCCATCCGCGGCAGATACGCGGCCCGCTGCCCGGCGCTGAAACCGTGCGCGAACTGCTGGCCGCGGGCGATCAGGCTCGCCACGCTCATCCAGCCGCGCGCCAGCTCCTCCACGACGAGCGCGTACTCGCTGACGCCGAGCCCCAGGCCGCCGTACTCCTCGGGGATGAGGATGCCGAAGAAGCCCAGGTCGGCCATTTTCCGGCGCAGCTCCATCGGGATCTGTCCGGCGACCGGGTCCAGCTCGGCGGCCACCGGCAGCACCTCCTTGGCCACGAACTCGCGCGCCAGGGCTCGGATCGCCAGCCGGTCCTCGGTGAGGAAGACCTCGGTCGGGGCTTCGGTGCGCGTGCTCATGGCTGCGGCTCCCTCGTGATGTCGTACGCCGGGGATCGGCGCACGGGGTTCGGGGCGGTCGTCGAAGTCTTCGCCCGACCGGTGCGGGTGCGGTCCGGTCCGATCGGTGCGGGTGCGGGTGCGGGTGCGGGTGCGGGTGCGGGTGCGGGTGCGGGTGCGGGCTGGGCGCCTCCGCCCGGCCCCGGGGCTCAGGCGGCGAGCGCCGCGGACACGGCCGCGGCGGTGCTCCGTATCTGCCGGGCCCACCACGGCACCCGGCGGACGTCGAAACGGCTGTCGGGCAGCGACAGCCCGATCCCGCCGACCGGGGCGCCGCCCGGCCCCGTCACGGCGGCGCCCACGGCACAGACCCCGTCCCGGTTCTGCCCGCGGTTCACGGCGAACCCCTTGGCGCGGGCCTCTTCGAGCCGCGCCCTGATGAGGCGGGGCTCGGTCAGTGTGTTCGCCGTCAGTCGCGGCACCGGCCGGGCGAGGACCCGTTCCACCTCCTCGTCCGGCAGCAGGGCGAGGACGGCGAGTCCGGTGGAGGTCGCGGTGACCGGGGACGTGGCGCCCAGCCGGTTGACGGTCCGTACGGGATGGCGGCAGTCGATCCGCTCGATCAGCACCATACGGAACGGGCCGTCCGGGACCTGGAGCGTGACCGTCTCACCGGTCAGCTCGCCCAGTTCGCGCATGGGCCCGAGCGCGGCGTCACGGATGCCGCGCCCCGCGGGGGCCGTACCGGCGAGGGTGAGCATCCGGGTGGTCAGCGTCCAGCGGGTGTGCTCGTCGCCGGCCGCGCGGATCCAGCCCGACTCGGCCAGGGCCAGGAGCACGCGCTGGACCGAGGATTTCGGCAGCTCGCAGATCCTGGAGATCTCGCCGACCCCGACGGGCTGGTGCGCGGCGACCGCTTCGAGAATGCGCAGACCTCGCTGGATGCCCTGCATGGGATTCCTTCCCTCGACGACCCGGTGGGCCGTTGACCGGCACGCTATGCCGCTCATCGGTACCGGTAAAGCCTTGGGATTCCTTTGGATGTGATAGGCAGTACCTATGGAACGGCGTCATCTCAGCTACTTCGTCGCGGCCGTCGAGGCGGGCAGCATCTCCGAGGCCGCGCGACGGCTGCATCTGAGTCAGCCCTCGGTCTCCCAGGCGATCCAGGAGCTGGAGCGCGAGCTGCGGACCCCGCTCGTCGTCCGGGGGCGGAAGCTGACCCTCACCCCCGCGGGGCGGGCCCTGCTCGGTCCCGCCCGCCGGACGTTACGGTCCTTCGACGGCGTCCGGGCGGCGGTCGAGGGGGTGGGCATGCTGGCGACCGGACGGCTCGATCTGGCCGTCGTCCCCGCCCTCGCGGTGGACCCGGCGGTCCGGATCGTCACGGAGTTCCGCGCGCGCTATCCCGGCGTACGGGTCCGGGTACGCGACGCGGCCAACGGGAAGGAGGGGTTCGCGGCGCTCAGACACGCCGAGGCGGAGCTCCTGCTCCACGACCATCCGGCCCCCTACCCCAAACACCGCGCGGTGCCCGTCGCACTCAGCGCGCTGATGGTCGTCTTCCCGCCCGGCACCGAGCTGCCGGAGGGCCCGGTCGGACTCGCCGAACTGGCCCGGCACAACGTGGTCATGGGCGCCGCCGCCGAATCCGCGGTCGGTACCTGGGTCGTCGTCGAGCTGGCCGCGCTGGGGCTCCCGGCCCTCACGGTCGCCGTGGACACGGCCCATCGCGACGCCGTCATCCCCTTCGTGCTCGCGGGCGCCGGGGCGACGGTGCTGCCCGAACCCACCGCGTGCATCGCCGAGCGGCTCGGCGCGGTGATCCGGCCGGCCGGCTTCAGCGTTCCGCGCCAGGCGTATCTCTACCACCGGACCGGTGAACTCTCCCCGACGGCACGGGCGTTCGTCGATCTCGCGGAGGAGCAGGACCCCGCCCGGTGACCGCGCGGGCGGCCCCGGAAGCCGGGACCGCCCGCCGTTCAGACGCGGATCGCCGACCGACCCGCGTCCATCGCGTCCGCCTCCACCGGGCTCAGCAGTTCCAGCACCCCGCCGCCGGGCAGTCCGGGCGGGACACCGTCCACGGTCACCTCGCGGTCCGGTATCTGCCGCCCGTCGCGGGCGACGGTCATCCCGGCACTCCCTTGCGCGACCGGGGCGGGATGACGACAAGCCGCCGGAAGGAGGCCAGCTGGGCGGTGTCCTCGTCCACGGGCACCCCGTCGACCTGGACCCAGGCGTGCGCCGTGAACGGTTCCGTACGCACCCCGACGACCCACTCCGGCCACACTCCGGTGACCCGGCACAACAAGGCCGTCGCGATCGACCGCTGGAGGCACCACGGTCCCGTACACATCACACTGACGTGGAGCACGGCGTTACGGGCCCGACGGGCCTCGTCGGCCCGGCTCGGGCGGGCTCCCCCGCGGACCGCCCGCAGCAGCGCGAACTGGCGCTCCGGGGTGAGCTTCGCGATCCCCCGCGCCAGCAGGACCGCGATCCGCGCCGGAGGGCGCAACCACAGCGGCGGTACCGATTCGGCCCGCTCGTTCACCATGGAGACACTCATCGGGCCAGCAGCTTCGCGTCCCGGAGCCGGCGCACCAGGGCGTCGACGTCCGTCGCCGCCCGGCCGGCCGCGTCCGGGTACATCTCCCGGATCCGCTCGGCCGCGGACTCCACGGTCTCACCGCCCAGCAGCAGCCGGACGATCTCCGAACCGGTGCCGTTGAGCTGCCAGTACCGTCCGGTCTTCTGATGGAGGAACACCATGCCGTCCTCGGACTCGACCATGGTGACGAAGGGGGAGAGGGCTATGTCCGGCATCGGACCTCCTGAAGCGTGGAATGCTGGGGTGCCGGGACGGACCGGGGTGTCACCGCGGTCCGACCCGCTCGGGCACGGAACGGAGCCATGCCTCCAGGGCGATCGTCTTCTCGAACGGGCCGGTCAGCAGGGGATCCGGCATGACGTCCGTGAGCACCCGGCGGACGGCCGCGCCGTCCACCAGGCCCCGGGCGACCAGCCGGGAGTCCTCGAACATGGCCCGGATCGCGCCGAGATTGCGGCGGCGGCCCTCGTAGACGTCCATGGTGAAGTGGCTCTTGGTGGTGCGGTCGAGGACGTAGTCGGGCACCGTGCCGCGCAGCGCGGCGGCCAGGACGGGCTTGTGCCGCCCGGGGACGTACCGGTCCTCGAACCGTACGGACAGCGCCGCCGTGACCACCCGGTCGTCGATGAACGGTGCCTCGAAGCTCACCCCGAACCGCTCCCCGAGCGTATTCGCGAACCGGACGATATGGCCGTTGAGGTGGATACAACGGAGGATATCGTGCTGGACCGGTTCGGGCGCCATCGGGACGGGCCGGGTGGCGGCCGACCGGCGGATGGCCGCCCCGGCCAGCGCGGAGACGTCCCGGCGGACCCAGAAGGGCATGTGCGGCATGGCCTCCCAGCCCACTTCCGCCTCGGGGTCGGGTGGTGCGAGGAGAGTGTCCGCCGAGCGGCCGAGCCAGGTGGCGTAGGCCGGGAAGGGGCGCACGACCCGCAGGGTCGTACCGAGGGACCAGCGCCGCTTGGCCCGCATCGACCGGAGCATCGCCAGCGACCCGAGCGGCCGTCGGCGCAGCACCGCGTTCACATACGCCGCTGTGCCCGTCGCCGCCAGCTCGTCGCTGCCGTGTCCCTGGAGATGCCGGGTGACGCCGTACGAGGCCATGACCCGGGCCACTTCCTCCATATGCCGGGTCATGGCGACGAACGGCGGCGGCTCGTCGATCGCGAGATCCGTACGGTCCGACGCGTCGTAGTACAGAGGTGCCGTGTCCCGGCCGAGCACGATGTGCTCGGCATCCGGCAGATCCGCCGCGGTCCGGTCCGCGACGGCGTCGTCGCAGTTCGCCGGGTCCATCAGCTGACGGCGGATGGTCACGAGCCGGCCCGGCTCCCGGTCGGCGAGAAAGCACAGACTCGTGGAGTCCATCCCACCGGACAGATCGCAGCCCAGGGCGGGCGCCGTACCCGAGCGGGCGGCGACCGCCGACACCAGAGCCCGGCGGAACTCCGGGACGGCGGCCGCCGCCGGGACCTCGGGCTCCGGCGCGCTCCACCACCGCCGGGTCGCGGCCGTACCGTCGGGGCGCAGGGACAGACAGTGTGCGAAGGGCACCGTGTCGACCTCCCGCCAGACGCTCCGCTCGGTCAGCGGCCACGGCGGTGTGAAGCCGAGCAGATGCTGGGCGAGCTGTTCGTCCGAGAGGGTCAGCTCCCGCAGCGCGGCCAGTACGGTCACCCGGCTCGCGGCGACCGAGACACCGGAGACCTCGGTGGTGACCAACTGCCGCGCGCCGGACAGGGTGCCCTGGGCGCGGACGGAGCCGTCGAAGGAGGCGATCAGATGGAAACAGCCCGCGACACTCTCCGCGACCGCGTCGAGCTGCCGGACGTCGTGGAGCCTCTCCAGCCGGGCCCGCAGATGGGGCTCGGTGGTGTGCGCGGGGCCGAGGAGGACGACCGCCGACGTACCCGCGCGGGCGTGCAGCGCCTCGTCCGCCGACCAGTTCCCGACCACCCAGGGGCGGCCCGACCGGTGGTACAGCGTGTTCTTCCGGTACTCATCGGGGAGCCGGGCACTCACCTCGTCGGCGGCGGGATGGTCCGGCAGGACGACGAACTCCATGGGGTTCCCAACTGTCTCGGTGGTCGGCGGGCTGACGCGGGGTACCCCGGCCGGTCGCCGGTGGCCGGACGGGGCCAC